>DASZXM010000210.1:0-10630 GCA_035546415.1 Pseudonocardiaceae bacterium | reverse complement strand
TACGTAGCGGCAATCTCATCCGAGGCGACGCCGGCCGGCAGCGGCAGCGTGCGGGAGAACGCACCGTAGTGGAACTCGGTACGCCCCCTGCCGTGCTCCTCCTGCGTGCGGTGCGCCTGCACGACGAGGTGGCCGTGTTCGACGGTGACCTGGATGTCCTTCTCCGGGTCGAACCCAGGCAGTTCCGCACGCACCACGTACTTGTCGTCGTCCACGTACTGCTCGACACGCATCGAGTTGGTGGCGAACGGCCAGCCGGCCTCCAACCACCCGAACACGTCCGGCAACAGCGTCGTCGGACGGTGGATCACCGACGTCATGACCACTCCTTTCTTCCGTCCGGCTCTGACACGTCCAGCAGACTCCGCGGACGGGAGGGCCTACGAGGGCCGCTGCTCACCAGCCGGGAGGACTTTGGTCCGGCCGCGCCGCCACGACCTGCGCAGCTCGTCGGCGCCCCACACCACGAACGGGAACGGTAGGACCAGCGCCAACTGGCCGGCCGACAGCGCGGCCGTGCCGAACAGCGGGTGCAGGAACGGCGCGTACACCAGGGCGAAAGCGAACGCCAGCTCCACGGCGATGCCACCGAGCAGCACCGGGTTGGTGAACACACCGATGGACCGCAGCGACGCGTGGTCGGTGCGCGCGGCGAACGCCGTGCCGACCTGGCACGCCACGATGCCCAGCCAGGCAACCGTCGTGGCCTGTTGGTAGGCGTGGTGCAACGGGCTGCCCGCCGCGGTCGCCGCGCCCGGATGCCATCCGGCCCGCACCAGCACCAGCAGGAACGCGCCGAGTACCAGCACGCCCGCGATGGCACCGAGGAACCCCCACGCGCGGGCCAGCATCGCCGGCCGGATCACGCCCTCGCGGCGGGACCGCGGCGGGCGGTCCATGAGCCCCGGTTCGGCGGGCTCCCGGCTCAGCGCCAGTGCCGGCAGGATGTCGGTGCCCAGGTCGATGGCGAGGATCTGCAGGACGGTCAGCGGCAGCGGGACGGCCCCGCCGGACAGCGCGAACACCACGAACGGCAGCACTTCCGGCACGGCGTGGGCGAAGATGTAGAGGATGAACTTGCGGACGTTGTCGTAGACCCGGCGGCCGGCTTCCACGGCCGCCACGATCGTGCTGAAGTCGTCGTCGGTGAGCACCATCGTGGCCGCCTCCCGGGCCACGTCGGTGCCCGACTTCCCCATCGCCACGCCGATGTCCGCGTGCCGCAGCGCGGGAGCGTCGTTCACGCCATCCCCGGTCATCGCGACGACGTGGCCCTTGGCCCGCAGTGCGTCGGCGATGCGCAGCTTGGCCTCCGGCGAGCTGCGTGCGAAGACGATCTCCTCGTCGCCGACGAGCAAGTCGTCCAACTGGTGCTCGCTCAGCGCGTCCAGTTCGGTGCCGGTGACCACCGTGGTGTGCCCGGTGCCGATCCCCACGCGGTGTGCGATCTCCGCGGCCGTCAGGCCGTTGTCGCCGGTGACGACGTGGATGCGGATGCCGGCGCGGTGCGCCCGTTCGATCGCGTCGCGCACCTGGGTCCGTGGCGGGTCGAACATCGCCACCAGGCCGAGCAGCCGCAGGCCCGACTCGATGTCGTCACGGTCGCCGGACACCGGCTCGCCCGGCAGCAGCGTCCGCTGGGCGATCGCCAGCACCCGCAGTCCCTGCCGGGCGTAGCGGTCCGCCACGTCGGCCGGCGCGGACTCGCCGGGGATCGTCGTGCACAACGGCAGCACGGACTCCGGGGCACCCTTCGTGTGCACGACCAGCACGCCGTCCCATTCATCCACTGTGGACATTCGGCGGAGTCGCGGGTCGAAGTGCAGGAGGCGCTTGCGGTGCGCGGCGCGCGCTCCCGCGTCGACGGGTGCTCCGACGGCGGCGGCCAGGTCGAGCAGCGCCAGTTCCGTGGGATCACCGACGGCTTCGGTGTCCGCGGTCGCCGGCTGCGCACTGGTGCACGCGGCGGCCGCCGTCGCCAGCGCCCGCAGGGCGGCCGAGGGAGCGGGCGGGTCGGTGCCCTCCAGGTCGATCTCGCCGTCCGGGAGCCAGATCCGGGTCACCCGCATCCGGTTCTCGGTGAGCGTACCGGTCTTGTCCGTGCAGATGACGGTCGTCGACCCGAGCGTCTCCACAGCGGACAGCCGTTTCACGACCGCACCCCGGCGGGCCAGGTCCCGCACGCCGACCGCGAGGGCGAGCGTGATCGTCGGCAGCAGCCCTTCGGGCACGTTCGCCACGATCAGGCCGATGGCGAACGTGGCGGCCGCGGCCCAACTCAGTCCGGCCGCAGCGCCGACCGGCAGGAACAGCACGCCCGCGGCGACCGCCACGATCGCGATCAGCCACGCCGCCCGCTTCACCTGTCGCTCCAGCGGGCTGTCCGCGCGGATGGCCCGCTGCGACAGCGCCGCGATGCGGCCCAGTTCGGTGCGCATGCCGGTCGCGGTCACGACCGCGCGCGCCTCCCCTTCGGTGCAGGTGGTCCCGCTGAACACCAGGTCCCTGGCATCCAGCAGCGGGCCCTCGGTGTCGGCGAAGGCGGCCGACCGCGCCGCCGGCAGCGACTCCCCGGTCAGGGTGGACAGGTCGACCTCGACGTCACCGGCGATCAGTCGGGCGTCCGCGCAGATCCGGTCGCCCTCCTCGATCAGGATGACGTCACCGGACACCAGTTCGCGCGCGTCGATCTGCACCCGGTGGCGGTCCCGCAGTACCCATGCCCTCGTGGGCAGGTAGGCCGCCAGCGCTTCCACCGCCCGCTCGGCCTGCATCTCCTGCACGAACGCGAATCCCGCGTTGAGCACGACGACGGTCGCGATCGCGGCGGTGAGCACCGGCGTGCCCGCGAACCACGCCAGCAGTGCGGCCACCATCAGCAGTAGTGCCAGCGGATGGGTGAACTGGCGCCGCAGCTCCGCCGGCCAGCGGCGACCCGTGCGTCTGGTCAGCTCGTTCGGCCCGGAGACCACGAGCCTGCGGGTGGCTTCCCTGCCGCGCAACCCGTCCTCGGATGTGCGCAGGTCGCGGTACAGCCTGCCCAACGGCTCCCGGGCATCTGTGGTGTCGGCGGCCGGAACCACACGGTCGGTGACCGGCGAGTGATGAGGCACCGGTCAATGCTGCGGTGACCACCGGTCCGCGGCGCAGGGGCGCACGCAACCGGCCGGAAGGACCTTCGACACACGATGCCGGCCGCTGAAGGCACATCGCCACGGGGTTTTCGCCACCAGTCACCGACCGGGACGCGGACCAATACTTCACTCGCCATCACAGAAGGAGGCACACCATGTCCATCAAGGAGAACCCCGCTTCCACCGAGAAGCCTGTCGTTCCCGTCCAGCGGACCCCCGCTCCGGTGGCGAAGGGAACCGAGGGCCGCTACCAGGTGCTGGCGGTGCTCCGCATCGTCATGGGCCTGACATTCCTCTGGGCGTTCCTGGACAAGACCTTCGGCTGGGGCTACGCCACCACCGGCAACCAAGCCTGGACCAACGGCGGCTCCCCCACCCGAGGCTTCCTCGGACACGTCGAGGTCGGCCCCATGCAGGCCACCCTGCGCGACTGGGCAGGCGCCGGCTGGGCCAACTGGCTGTTCATGCTCGCCCTCCTGGGCATCGGCCTGGCCCTGACGCTCGGCATCGGCATGCGGATCGCCGCGGCCAGCGCCACCATCCTGCTGGCCTTCATGTGGATCGCCGAATGGCCACTGGCCCGCTTCGACTCCACCGGCGCCGCCACCTCGTCGACCAACCCGATCATCGACTACCACTTCATCTACATCGTCGTCGTGATCGCACTGGCCGTCTTCGCCGCCGGCAACACGTGGGGCTTCGGCCGCCAATGGGCCAAGCTCGACTTCGTCCGGCAGAACCCGTGGCTGCGGTGACCGGCAGCAGCCCACACCGGCACGAGCGGATCAACGCGGATGGTGTGCTGGCGCCCCGGTGCCAGCACACCGGCCCCGCACCGGAAGGACGATGACCATGACGACCGTGAACGACGTGATGACCCGCGACCTGATCACCGTCGCATCGACCACCCCGTTCAAGGACCTGGTCGACCTGATGGTCCGCGAGCGGGTCAGCGCACTGCCCGTGGTGGACGCCGCCGGCAACCTGCTGGGTGTCGTCTCCGAGGCGGATCTGCTGTGCAAGGAACAGCACGCCGACGACGGACCGGACGTGGAGCCGCCCCGGTTCGCCAACCGCCGGGTGCGCGACCACTGGCGCAAGGCGGCCGGTCTGACGGCGGTCGACGTGATGACCTCACCGGTGCTGTCCGTCCCGTCGAGTGCCACGTTGCCGGAGGCCGCGCGGCATCTGGCGAGCGGGGGTGTGCGGCGGTTGTGCGTCGTCGACGACGGGCGACTGGTCGGCGTCGTCGCCCGGCGCGACCTGCTGCGGCCGTACCAGCGTTCGGACGAGGACATCCAGGCACAGGTGGACTCCGAGGTCTTCGTCCGGGTGCACGCGAAGCGCACCATGGCCCGGGCCACCGTCACCAAGGGCGTGGTCACGCTGACCGGACGCCTGGAGTACCAGGGTGACGTGTCGACGGCGGTACGGCTGATCCGCGCCGTCCCCGGCGTCATCGCGGTGCGCAACCGGCTCGACTGGCAGTGGAACGGAACGCGCCCGGTCGAGGACGCCGTCCCCACGGCGTGACGGTCGGCCAGCCCGTCGGCCAGGCCGCATCTCCCGCAGACAAGTACTTGCCTGATAGGAAAGTGTCGACTACCTTTCCTATCGGGCAAGTACTTTCCCAGGGGAGGACGACCGATGGTGACCACAGACCAAGGACCGGTGCGGAACCCAGCTCGACAGCAGGTCAGGGGCCTACCGGTGTGGTATTTCGGGTTAGCCGGGCTGCTCGTGGCCAGCTTCGACATCAGCCAGCAGTTCAGCTCGGCCTACCCTGCGCTCGCCGTGCTACCGCTGGTCCTCATCGCGGTGCACGTCACACTGTGGTTCGCGTTGCTGTCCCGGCGCCGCCGCTACATCCGCTCGGTGTGGCGTTCGCCGCGCGCCCGGCTGCTGGTCGTGCTGCTGTTCGGCGTCCGCCTCGGCCTGCAACTGGTCCTGACGCGAGTGACCGACAGCACGACCGCCCTGCACACCTACGCACACCTGATCATGGGGCTGGCACTGCTGGTGCTGACCACCGCGGGCGCATGGTTCGATCAGTGGCTGATCCTGCGCACGGTGAACAAGACCACGAAGGAGCCGCGACCGTGAACGAGCCGACGCCGGAAGAGGCCGCGGCCGCCCTGCGCGCGGCCAACGAGGGTCGGGAGGCGGTGATCAGGTCCGCCATGGGATCCCCCCGATGGTTGTGGATCATCTCCGGCCTGGTCGTGTTCCTCTACTGCGTGTGCATCGACCTGATCCCGTCGACGAGCTACTGGCTGAACTGGGTCGTACTCGCCGTCGCGCTCGTCATGGTGCTCGTCCTGCGCACCCGGGCCGGCAGCACCCTGCTCGGCCGGTCGGTCATCGTGTCCAGCCGCAGCCTTCCCCTCGGCTTCACCGGTCGACTGCTGCGCATGGTGCCCATCGTCGGTCTCGGGATCGCGGCGGCTGTCGCCGTCCCGCTGCTGCACCTGCGACACGGCCCGATCTACTACGGCGCACTGGCCGGGCTCTATATCATCTTCCTCGGCCCCAGATTCCAACTGTGGCTACTGCGCCGGCAGAACAGGGACTCCAGTGGTGGCCGAGCTTGACCAACTCCTGTTGGACCCGACGAGACTGGCCATCGTGTCGCTGCTCGCCGCAGCCGAATGGGCCGAGTTCGGGTTCGTCCGGGACTCGGTGCGGCTCTCCGACTCCGCACTGTCCAAACAGGTCACGACACTGTCCAGGAACGGCTACGTCGACGTCCGCAAGGGCTATGTCGGCAAGCGGCCACGCACCTGGCTCCACATCACCGACGCCGGCCGCGACAACCTGGCCGGGCACATCTCCGCCCTCCAAGACATCGCCGAGAAGGCGCGATCGGACGGCGCCCACCATCCCCGCGAATGAGAGCTCCTAACACAATGACTGTCCGAACCGGACTGTCGTCGGCACGCTAGTCCGCCTGGCGCGCGGGCGCCGTCCACACCAGGCGGGTGCCGCCGCCCTCGCCGGGCTCGACGCGCAGCGTGCCGCCGACGTCGTCGGCGCGGCGCCGCAGGTTGTGCAGCCCGCTGCGGGCCACCGTTGCCGGCATGCCCACACCGTTGTCGGACACGTCGATGACCAGGTCGTCGTCCAGTGACACCGTGACCATCAGCTCGGTCGCCCTGGCGTGCCGGACCGCGTTGCTGACCGCCTCCCGCACCACTGCCTCCGCGTGCTCGGCGAGGCGGGCCGACACCGTGTCCAACAGACCGGACATCCGCACCGTCGTCCGGAGCGGGGCGTCCCGGGTCACCTCGTTGATCACCTCGTGCAGCCGGCCGCGCAGCGCGCCCGCTACGGCCCGGTTGTCCTGCAGGTCGAAGATGGCCGTCCGGATGTCCTGGATGACGTCGTGCAGCTGGTCGATGTGCCCGGTGATCCGCTCGGCCACCACCGGCGACTTCGCCCGCCGCTGCGTGCCCTGCATGGACAGCCCGATCGCGTACAGCCGCTGGATCACGTGGTCGTGCAGGTCCTGCGCGATGCGGTCGCGGTCGGCCAGCACCTCCAGTTCCTGGCGCGCCGCCTGGGTCTCCGCCCGCTGCAACGCCAGCGACGCCTGGTCGGCGAAGGACGACACGACGCGCAGTTCCTGTTCCCCGAACGCGGCCGAGCCGGGCTCGCGCATCACCAGCAGGACGCCGGCGATCGTGTCGTCGGAACCCAGCGGCAGCACCAACGCGGGCCCGAACCCCAGGCCCAGTCCCTGCGCGGGGTCGAACGCGAGGCCGGGCACCGCGCGCGGTACGCGGTCGGTGAACACCGCGCCGGACGTCGAACCGGCGACCGGGATCTTCCGTCCGGTGAACGCGACCGCGTCCAGGCCAGCGGCCACCGCCACGTTCAGTTCGGTGACGTCGGCCGGCGCCAGGTCCGGGTCGTCGGGCAGCGCGATCAGCGCATAGTCGGCGCTGGTCAGCTGGGCGGCGCGCTCGGCGATCAGCCGCAGGATCTCGGTCGGGTCACCCGCGCTCAACAGTTGCGTGGTGACCTCGGCGTTGGCCTCCAGCCACTGCTGGCGCCGCGTCGTCTCCTCGAACAGGCGCGCGTTGTCGATCGCGATGCCGGCCGCGCCGGCGAGCGCCTGCACGACGGTCTCGTCGTCCTCGGTGAACGGCAGGTCGTCGCGCTTCTCGGTGAGGTACAGCCGGCCGAAGATCTCGCCCCGTGCCTTCACCGGCACGCCGAGGAACGCGCGCATCGGCGGGTGGTTGGGCGGGAACCCGATCGACGCCGGATGCTGTGACAGGTCCGCCAACCGAAGCGGCTTCCCCTCCTCGATGACCACGCCCAGCACGCCCCGCCCGGTAGGCAGGTCACCGATCAGCCGCCGGGTCGCGTCGTCGATGCCGATGTACACGAAGTCGGTCAGCTCGCCGTCCGCGCCCAACACGCCGAGCGCGCCGTACCGCGCCTCGACCAGGTCCATCGCCGACTGCACGATGCTGCGCAGCGTGGTGTCCAGGTCCAGACCCGCGGACACGGCCATGACCGAGCCGAGCAGCGCGTCCATCCGCTCCCGGGAGCTGTCGACGATCTCACCGATGCGCTCCTGCACCTCCGCCAGCAGCTCACCCAGCTGTGCCTGCGACAACGTCGTCGCGACACGTGTCGGCGCCACACGGGGACCCGGCGTGTCCTCGACGTCATGTGTACGCACACACCCACTCTGGCACGGACGCCACCGGGGCTACAACGATGGGCACCCGGCTGATGACCATGGCCCATCCGATAGGGCCGTTGGGCTCTGGGGTGGGACGGCGGATGACCGGAGAGTGGACGTGAGCCGGATTCCGCCATTCCAGGGAGCAGACGTGAACGCCGAGATCAGAGCCGTGGGCAGCCTGACCGCCGAGCGGGTCGAGGGCGTCCTGACAGCGGCGATCGCGGCGCCGTCCCTGCACAACAGCCAGCCGTGGCGGTTCCACTGCACGCCCACGACCATCGACCTGTACGCCGACCTCAGCCGCGAACTGCCGGCCGCCGACCCGGATCACCGCGAGCTGTACCTGGCCTGCGGCGCCGCGTTGCTGAACCTGCGGCTGGCCATTCGGGTCGCCGGCAGCTTCGCCACGGTGTCACTGCTGCCCGACGCCCGCAGGCCCGATCTGCTCGCCGTCGTGAAACCCACGATCTCGGGCGCCCCCTCCCGGGTGGACCGGGGCCTGGCCGCCGCCGTCCCGCGCCGGCACACCAACCGCCGGCCGTTCCTGCCCGAACCGGTGCCCCCGGCCGTGGTCGGTGCGCTCCGCAAGGCGGCCAGGGCCGAACAGGCCTGGTTGGCGCCCATCAGCGGCGCACAACGGCCGATCCTGCGGGCCCTGGTCACGGCCGCTCACGACGCCCAGCGACAGGACCCGGCGTTCGTCGCGGAATGGTCGCACTGGACCGGCAGGGACGGCACGACCACCGACGGCGTTCCGGCCCGGGCGGCGGGGCCGCGCCCCGAACCGCAGGACGAATGGGTGCTCCGGGACTTCAGTGCCGGTCAGGCCCGGCAGCGGGTCGACGGGAAGGACTTCGAACCACGGCCGTTGATCGCCGTGATCGGCTCGTTCCACGATCTGCCGCTGGCCCGGCTGCAGGCCGGTCAGGCGATGCAGCGGGTACTGCTGACGGCGACCGAGGCGGGCCTGTCCGCGTCGTTCCTGTCCCAGGTGGTCGAGGTGCCGGCCGCGCGGCGGCAACTGCGCGACCTGATCGGCGGTGGCCTGTGGCCGCAGACGGTCCTGCGCATCGGCTACGGCTCCCCCGTCCCGGCCACCCCGCGCCGTGACCTGCACGAGGTCGTGGTCACGGAGACGGCCGTCAGCTGAGGCGTCCCACGGCACGGCGCGGTCGCTGGCCGACCGCACAGCGGCCACTCGCCGACCGCGCGACGCTGTCACTGTCCGCTGTCGTCAGAGTTCGTTGTGCGATGTCTGCTGGTCACGCAGCTCCGTCGCCAGGACCGCTGCCTGGGTGCGGCGTTCCATGCCCAGCTTCGACAGCATCCGGGACACGTAGTTCTTGACGGTCTTCTCCGCCAGGAACATGCGCTCGGCGATCTGGCGGTTGGTCAGGCCCTCGCCGATCAGCTCCAGGATGGTCTTCTCCTGGTCGGTCAACGCGTCCAGCGGCCCCGGCTTCGCCACGCTGGCGCGGATCCGGTTCATCAGCGCCGTCGCGGCCCGACTGTCCAACAAGGACTTCCCGGAACCCACCGTGCGCACCGCGGACACCAGGTCGACGCCCTTGATGTCCTTGATGACATATCCGGCCGCGCCGGCCAGGATGGCGTCCATCATCGCCTGGTCGTCGGTGTAGGACGTGAGCATCAGGCAGTTCAGGTCGGGCAGCTTGGACCGCAGGTCGCGGCACAGCTCGACGCCGTTGCCGTCCGGCAGCCGCATGTCCAGCACGGCCACGTCCGGCCGTAGCGCGGGGATGCGGGCCAGCGCCTCGGACACCGAGGCCGCCTGCCCGATCACCGTGAGGTCGTCCTCGTCGTCCAGCATCTCCGCGACGCCACGCCGTACGACCTCGTGGTCGTCGACCAGGAACACCGTCAACATGAGGACTCCTTCGACACGGTGCCGGTCGGACGACCGGCGCTCCGCTGTCAGCCTAGGCCGCTCGGCACCCCGGGGGCGATGCCCAACGGTCCCGGTTCCAGGGACCAAGGTCATCTCGGCGAACCGGCACCGGGACCCACCGGTCCCGTTCCCGAATCAGTCCACATCGGACATGCCGAGCCCGCCGGAGAATGCGATCCGGTATCGAATTGAAATCGGAATGCTCTTTCGAAATTTAATTGTCCGCGCTATGCTGTCAGCAATAGGTCGAAATCTCTGTTAGCTTTCGCGCTGTGACCACCGACATCACCACTCGCACCGTCGCGTACCGTGACGGCGACGCAGCGCTCACCGGCCTGCTCTGTTGGGACCGTGCGCAGTCCACTCCCCGGCCGGGAATCCTCCTCGTCCACGGCGGTGCCGGTCTGGACGACCACGCGCGCGACCAGGCACACCGTTATGCTGAGCTGGGCTACACAATCCTGGCGGCCGACATGTTCGGTGAGGGTGTCGCGGGCAACCGCGAGCGCATCATGGCATGTCTGCACGGATTCCGCGACGATCCGGCCGCCCTGGTGCGGCGTGGACGGGCCGGACTGGCCGCGCTGGCCGGATGTTCGACAGCCGACGGCGCGCTCGCGGCGGTCGGCTTCTGCTTCGGCGGCATGGCGGTGTTGGCGCTGGCCCGCGCGGGAACGGAGATCGCCGGCGTGGTCAGCGTGCACGGCAGTCTGGCCACTCCGGCGCCCGCGACCCCCGATGCGGTGCGGGCGCGGGTCCTCGTCTGTCACGGTGCCGCCGACCCGCACGTGCCCCTGACCGACGTGACCGCGTTCATGGCCGAGATGGAGGCCGCGGGCGCGGACTGGGAGCTGGTCGTCCACGGTCGCGCGCAGCACGGCTTCACCCACC
>DASZXM010000209.1:0-8814 GCA_035546415.1 Pseudonocardiaceae bacterium | reverse complement strand
GTTGAGGACGGCGAGCGGACGATCGGTGTGCATGGCGGGTCCCTGTGGGTCGGAGTCGCGTGGTCGAGGTCCACGGTTCCGGGATCAGGGAAAACGCGCCAACAGCCAACATCAACTTGTGGACAACCGGGTGGGTTGTGGACAACTCCGGGGCCAGATCGTGGACGCGCGCGGTTTTGTCGGACCGTTCTGCGATGCTGGTTTGGGGGGACCCCTCATGGCGCCCGACCCGAAGTCGGACGCCATGAGGGGTTGCGTCGACTGGGGAGGCTGCTGACCTGCAGCGGAGATGGGACGACCCCCGCCAGGGGGGGAGGGACGGGGGTCGTCATCGGTTCAGCCCCGGGGGGTCGGACTGAACCTGTCCGGCGACGCCGGACGTCACTACTGTAGCCCTCTCCCGGCACAGCTTGCATACAGTCGGCGGAACAAACGTGCCGCCAGATCGGGCACAGCGGCGCGAACTGCGCTGTTGCGGGCGGGCCGGCGGTCGTCGGATGGCGGACCGCCCGAACGGGGGCTCATATGCTGGTTTGGTGAGCAACGGTGCGAACGACAACGCCGGCATACCGGACACAGCGGGCCGGGTCGCGGCAGAGGGCGGCGACGGTTCGGTGACGGGTGGCGGATCGGCGGATTCCGGGCGCACGCGAGGCAAAGCCGCCGCGACGGAACGGGCGGACGCACCAAACCAGGTGGAGTGGGCGGAGATCAGCGCGGCGGGGCGGGGCAGCGCCGCCGGGAAGGCGACTGCGACTGCGGCTGTGGCTGCGGAGCCGAGCGCCTCCGCAGAGCCGAGCGCTGCCACCGGGCCGAGTGCCGCCGGCGAAGCGGTCGCCGCCGCAGAGCGAATCACTGTCACTGAGCGGGTCGCGGCGCCGCAGATAGCTGCGCCTCGGGTGGCTGCGTTTTTCGATCTGGACAAGACCATCATCGCTTCGTCGAGCACGCTGGCGTTCGGGCGGCCGCTCTATCGCGGTGGGCTGATCAATCGGCGGGCCGCTTTGCGAACCGCCTATGCGCAGTTGATGTTCTTCCAGTCCGGGAGTGACGCCGAGCAGGTGGAGCGGATGCGGGCGCATCTGACGGCGCTGTGTCAGGGGTGGGATGTCGAGCAGGTGCGGTCGATCGTGGAGGAGACACTGCACGACATCGTCGATCCGCTGGTCTACGCCGAGGCCGCCGAGTTGATCGGCGACCACCGGGCCAAGGGGCACGACGTGGTGGTCGTGTCGGCGTCCGGGGAGGAGATGGTGGCGCCGATCGCCGCATTGGTCGGGGCGACGCACAGTGCGGCAACGCGGATGGCCGTCGTGGACGGGCGGTACACCGGGGAGATCGACTTCTACTGCTACGGCGACGAGAAGGCTGTCGCGATGCGGGAGTTGGCCGCTGCCAACGGTTACGACCTCGCCGAGTGCTACGCGTACACCGATTCGATCACCGATCTGCCGATGTTGGAGGTCGTGGGGCATCCGGCGGCCGTGAACCCGAACCGGGCGTTGAAGAAGGTGGCCGCGCAGCGGGGGTGGCCGGTGTTGGCGTTCACCGATCCGGTGCCGTTGCGGGCGAAGATCGCGACTCCGGCCGGTGGCATGGTGGTGGCCGCGACCGCCGTCGGGCTGGGCGCCGTGGCTGCCGGGATGACGTGGTACGGGCTGCGGCGGCGGCGCAACCGCTAACAGCGACACAGCACCGCGCCACAGCACGCCGTTGCACCACAGCACCGCAGCACGGTGCCGCACCACCACAGCGCAGCACCGCACCGCGCCATAGCACCGGAACACGGCACAGCGGGGACGGCACAGGGACGCGCTGGGAGACGAGCGCGAGACGGACGAGCCCGAGACGGACGAGCCCGAGACGGACGAGCCCGAGACGGGCGGGCGTGAGACGAGCGGGCCCGAGACGGGCGGGCGTGAGACGGGACGAGCCTGGAACGGGCGGGCGTGAGACGACCGTGAGCGGTTACCGCTCGGTCGGGTGACGGACCGCGCCCGAGCAGCGGTACCGGATGGCCCAAGTCTGCCGCTACCGGAACGTTACCGAGGGGTATTCGTCACTTTTCGTTGCTTGACCGGTGCACCCGTCCGAGAGCTTGAGTTCTCGCAGGTCAGTGGCGTACAAAGGGAGTGCGGAACCCCCGTTGGCCAGGGGCCCGACGACGAGAAGTCGGGCTCACCCCGCAGGAGTTCCGTGCGCGGACTCCGGGCACCCACGCGCAGCACGCCGCGGGAGGCTTGTCGTTGAGGGACTGCGTACCGGGACGCCGGACGCCGAGACCCCGGCACATACGACATCGTTGCAGCTTGGTAACCCGGGAAAGTCCGCGCAGGGCGTACGGCGCCCACTGGCCCCCGTGCCGGTGGGCGCCGCCGCATGTGTGGCGCCTCCATGTCTGGCACCCCCAAGGTCTGGCGCCGTACGCCCGTTTGTCAGCGTTGACCCAGCCCCAGCCGCGTGAGTAACTTACCGATACTGCGCGACCATTGGAAAACATTCCACGACGCCCAACGGGCTGGGTAGGAGTTGCCGATGAAGCGGTTGAGTCGGCGTGGTTTCCTCGCCACCGCGGCTGTTGCCGGTTCCGCCGCCACCATCGGCGCCGCCGCCCCCGCGGCCGAGGCGGCGACCGGGCCGCGGAACACCACTGTCACCACCGGCGCCGACACGCTCGCGGCGGGCGGGTGGCACGCGCTGGCCGGCCGCAAGCTGGGCGTGCTGACCAACCCGACCGGCATCCTGCGCGACCTCACCCACATCGTCGACTCCCTGGTCGACGCCGGCATCCGCCCGCTGGCCGCGTTCGGCCCCGAGCACGGCTTCCGCGGCACGTCGCAGGCGGGCGGCTCGGAGGGCGACTACACCGACCCGCGCACCGGGGTGCCCGTCTACGACGCCTACAACGTCACCGCGGCGCAGCTGGCCGCGATGTACGAGAAGGCCGGCGTGGACACCGTCGTGTTCGACATCGCCGGCGTCGGCGCCCGCTTCTACACGTACACGTGGACCATGTACGTGGCGATGTCGGCCGCCGTGCTGACCGGCGCGAGTTTCGTCGTGCTGGACCGGCCCAACCCGATCGGCGGGCAGGCTTACGGGCCGCAGCTGGACCCGAAGTACGCGACGCTGGTGGGTCTCAAGCCGGTCGTGCAGCAGCCCGGTATGACGGCCGGCGAGCTGGCCCGCATGTTCAACGAGGTGTTCCTGCCACAGGACAACAACGGCCGGAAACTGTCCAGTTTGGATGTCGTGCCGGCGAGGGGCTGGCGGCGGGACATGCTGTTCACCGACACCGGGCTGCCGTGGGTGTTGCCCAGCCCGAACATGCCGACGCCGGACACCGCGCTGGTCTACCCGGGCACGTGCATGTTCGAGGGCACGCTGCTGTCCGAGGGCCGTGGCACGACGCGGCCGTTCGAGTTGGTCGGCGCGCCGGGCATCGACTGGAAGTGGGCGGACGCGCTCAACGCGCAGCACCTGCCGGGCGTGCGGTTCCGGGAGAACTACACGGTGCCGACGTTCAGCAAGTTCGTGAACCAGACGTGCGGCGGGGTGCAGGTGCACCTGACCGATCCGCGGCGGATCGACGCCATCCGCACGGCCGTCGCGATGATCGTGACGGCGAAGCGGCTGTACCCGGGCGTGTTCGGCTGGCGGCCGGACAACTGGATCGACAACCTCACCGGCTCCAGCCGGTTGCGCACCATGATCGACGCCGGCGCGACGACGGACGACGTCGTCGGGGCGTGGCAGGACGAGCTGACCGTTTTTCGCAGGCAACGCATCCCCTTCCTGATGTATCGATGATGACGAGGTGGCCATGTCCCTACGCGGTGTCGCAGTCACCAGCGCACTCCTGGTGGCGGCAGTGAGTGTGACGGCGGGGGCGGCGGGCGCCGCGCCCGCGTCGGCGTTCGGCCCGCTGACCGGCCGGTTCGACCAGCCGCAGCAGGGTTACGCGCCCGCGTGGACGGTGCTGCGCACCGGCACCCCGCGGCAGGTCGGGCTCGACCCGGGACCGATCGAGACGGCCGTCGCCGAGCTGAACGGCTGGACGCAGAACCAGCCGGGCACCGGGCATCCGATGTACTCCGGGCAGGTCACACTGCTCGCGCACGACGGGGTCATCGTGACGAAGGAAGCCTCGGGCTACGCGCTGCGCTACTCCGACCAGCAGGGCGACCTGCTGCCGGCGGACCAGTGGATTCCGATGCGCACCAACACGATCTTCGACCTGGCGTCACTGTCCAAGCTGTTCACGTGCATCGTGGCGATGCAGCAGGTCCAGGCCGGGAAGCTGGACGTGGACGCGACGGTGGCCAGCTACCTGCCGGAGTTCGCCACCAACGGCAAGGGCTCGATCACGATCAAGCAGCTGATGACGCACACGTCCGGGCTGCCGGCCGACCCGTCACCGGCGCTGTGGCAGTACCCGGACCTGGCGTCGCGCATCCACGCCATCCTGGACGTGAAACCGCAGTACGCACCGGGGTCGACGTATCTGTACTCGGACATGAACATGATGACGCTGCAGCTGGTGGTGCAGCAGATCACCGGGAAGACGCTGGACGTGCTGGTCCGCGACGGCATCACCAGGCCGCTGGGCATGCACGACACCATGTACAACCCGCCCGCGTCGCTGAAGCCGAGGATCGCGGCCGAGGAGTACGAACTGGTGCCCGACCGGGGGCTGGTGTGGGGCCAGGTGCACGACGAGAACGCGTGGGCGCTGGGCGGTGTCGCCGGGCACGCGGGCGTGTTCTCGACAGTGGACGACATGGCGATCCTGGCGCAGACGATGCTCAACGGCGGCACCTACCGGGGGCACCGCATCCTGTCGCAGGCGTCGGTGACGCAGATGCTGACCAACTACAACCAGGCGTTCCCGAGCGACTCGCACGGTCTGGGCTTCGAGCTGGACCAGCGCTGGTACATGGGCCGGCTGGACAGCGCGCGCACCGCGGGCCACACCGGGTTCACCGGCACGACGATCGTGATCGACCCGGTGTCCCGGTCGTTCGCGTTGCAGTTCAGCAACCGTGTGCACCCGAGCCGCAACTGGGGCTCGACCAACCCGGCGCGGCAGGCGGCGGCCGACGGGCTGGCGAACGCGATGGCCGTCCGGGCGCCGCACGGCGGGCCGTCCTGGTACTCCGGGATCGGCAACGCGACGACCGCGACGCTGACCACGCCGCCCATCACGACGCGCGGGAACCCGATGACCGTCGGCTACGACACGTTCGTCGACACCGAGCCCGGCTACGACCTGGTGACGTTGCAGGCCAGCACGGACGGCGGCACGACGTGGACGGCAGTGCCGGTGACCGCGACCGGGCCGGGAGCGCCGAGCGGGGCGGTGAACACGCTGTCCGGGGGCACCCGGAACTGGTGGCACGTGACCGCCCAACTGCCGGCAGGCACCGGGACCGTGCAGCTGCGCTGGCAGTACCGGACCGACCCGAACTACACCGGTCGCGGGGTGAACGTGACCGACGTAACAGTGAGCGACCAGCACGGCCGGCTGTTCGACGGTGACCGTGACCAGCGCGGATTCACCGGCGTCAACTGGGTACTCGCCACCCGGTAGGCGGGACGGTCGTGCAACTCGGCGTGCACCGCCATCGTGAGATACGGGGACGTATCTGACGACGAAGGTGGTGCGCGGTGCGCAAGACGGCGGTGGGGGTCCTGGGTGTGCTGATGTCCGGTCTGGTGTTGGGCGGCTGTGCCGTCCAACACCGGGCCGCCGCTCCGTCACCGCCGCCCGCGCCGGTCGTGACGCCCGTGGCGACGCCGGAGCCGATGGCGCAGACCGAGGCACCCGAGCCGCCGCCGTGCGGGTTGGGGGTCAAGGCGTGCGTGCGGCTGTCCACCGCACAGGCGTGGCTGCGGCCGTCCGGAAAGCCCGTGGTCGGGCCGGTGGGTATCGGGTACGGCGTCGGCGCGCACGCCACGCCGACCGGCATGTTCCACGTCGCGTGGAAGGCCGAGCACTGGGTGAGCCACGAGTACCACGAGCCGATGCCGGACGCGGTGTTCTTCGCCGCGGGCGGGATCGCGTTCCACGCCGGCAGCCTGGACACCAGCTCGCACGGCTGCGTCCACCTCACCGCGCACGACGCCGCGGAGTTCTTCACCGTGCTCCAGGACGGCGACACCGTCGAGGTGCTGCCCTGAATGAGAGTTAGATAACTTTTCACCGGATTACGCCTACCGGGTAATGGATCGGCGTCACGTGCCGGAAAGTCCCAGTACAGAGACACGGTTGGATTTCGTCGACCGTCGACCCGTTGACCGGGGACAGAGCGGTTAGTAAGTTTCCCACGTGTCCACCCCCAGCCCGGTCGAGCCGAGCCCGCTGGTCCGTATCCGTTCCCTGCTGCCCGGCCTGGCGAAGGCGGAACAGCGGGTTGCGCACGTGGTGCTGGACGACCCGGGCGGCGTGGCGCGCCGCAGCATCACCGAGGTCGCGGAGTCCGCCGGCACGAGCGAGACGACGGTGACGCGGTTCTGCAAGGCCGTCGGCGTCAGCGGCTACCCGGAGCTGCGCATCGCGCTGGCCGCCGACACCGCGCGCGCCGCCGCCCGCACCGACCGCGACATGGGCGGCGACATCGACCCCAGCGACGACCTGGCCCAGGTGGTCGGCAAGGTCGCGTTCGCCGACGCCAGAGCCGTCGAGGAGACGGCCGAGCAGTTGGACATCGCGGCGCTGCGGCAGGTCGTGGAGGCCATCGCGGGCGCGGGCCGGGTGGACGTCTACGGTGTCGGCGCGAGCGCCTTCGTCGCCGCCGACCTGCAGCAGAAGCTGCACCGGATCGGCCGGGTGTGCTTCGCGTGGAGCGACACGCACATCATGCTCACGTCGGCGGCCGTGCTGTCCCCCGGCGACGTGGCCGTCGGCATCTCGCACACGGGCGCCACGACGGACACCGTGGAGGCCCTGCGCGAGGCCAGCGACCGGGGCGCCACGACGGTCGCCGTGACCAACTTCCCGCGCTCGCCGATCGCCGACGTCGCGGACTTCGTACTGACCACGGCCGCCCGCGAGACCACGTTCCGCTCCGGCGCGACCGCCAGCCGCATCGCCCAGCTGACGGTGATCGACTGCGTGTTCATCGGTGTCGCGCAGCGGCACCGGGACAACGTGCTCGCCGCGTTGGACACGACGTACTCGGCGGTCAGGTCGCATCGACTGGAGGTCCGGCCGGACGGCCGGCGGAAGTCCCGGGAAAGCGGTGAATGATGTCCGGTACATCGCGTTCGGACTCGGTGCAGGTGGACTCGCCGACCGAACGGCGTAACCCGGATACGACGGACATCGACCAGCTCAGCACGCTCGATGTCCTCCGCGAGATCAACGCGGAGGACGCGTCGGTGCCCTACGCGGTGGCCGCCGTCCTGCCCGAACTGGCCACGCTGGTGGACCACGCCGTCGAGGCGCTGCGCGGCGGGCACCGCGTGCACTACGTGGGCGCCGGCACGTCCGGCAGGCTGGCCGTGCTGGACGCCGCCGAACTCGTGCCGACGTACAACATACCGCCGGACTGGTTCGTGGCCCACCACGCCGGTGGCGCCCCGGCGCTGCTGACCGCCGTGGAGAACGCCGAGGACGACGAGGCGGCGGGCGCCGAGGAGATGCGTCAGCAGGTCGCCGCGGGTGACGTGGTGGTCGGGTTGACGGCGTCCGGGCGGACACCGTTCGTCATCGGGGCGCTGCGCGCGGCCCGGTCGGCCGGGGCGCGGACCGGGCTGGTGTCGGCGAACCCGGGTGCCCTGGCCAACGACGACGTGGACGTGGCGATCGCGGTGAACACCGGTCCCGAGGTGATCGCCGGGTCGACGCGGATGAAGGCCGGCACGGCGCAGAAGCTGGTGCTGACGTCGTTCTCCACGGCCGTGATGGTGCGGTTCGGGCGCACCTACTCGAACCTGATGGTCAGCATGCGTGCCACGAACGCGAAGCTGCGCGGCCGGACGCTGCGCATCCTGCGCGAGGCGAGCGGCGCGCCGGTCGACGAGTGCGCGTACGCGCTGGCGGCTGCGGACGGGGACCTGAAGGTGGCACTGGTGCACCTGCTGTCCGGAGTGGACACTCCGGCGGCGGCCGCCGCGCTGGCCGCCGCGCAGGGACACGTGCGGCACGCGCTCGCCGCGCTGGGCGCCTGAGGTCAAGATCTAAGCTGGTCACGTGCGGCTACGGCGGTGCGGTACCGATGCGGTCCTGGTCGAGGTCGACTCGCTGGACCAGGTCGACGCCGTGCGCGCGGCGGTGGCGGCCGCGGACATCCCGGGACTGGTCGAGCTGGTGCCGGCCGCCCGGACCGTGCTGGTGTCAGTGGCACCGGGCAGCGGCGGGCTGGCCCGGTTGACGGGCGTGCTGGCGGCCGCCGACCTGAGCCATCCGCCCCGGCGGGCGGCACGGGAGGTGCGGATACCGGTCCGCTACGACGGACCCGACCTGGAGCTGGCCGCGAGGACCGCCGGGCTGAGCGTCGCGGACATCGTCGAACTGCACAGCGGGTCGGAGTACTCGGTGGCGTTCACCGGGTTCGCACCCGGCTTCGGCTACCTCACCGGACTGCCGGAAGCGTTGGTGCAGGCCAGGTTGGATCGCCCGCGGACCGCCGTGCCCGCCGGGTCGGTGGGCATCGCGGGCGAGTTCACCGGCGTGTATCCGCGGTCGTCGCCGGGCGGCTGGCGGCTGTTGGGGCGGACCGAACTGGCACTGTTCGACCCGCACCGGGAACCGCCCGCGCTGCCCGTACCCGGCGACCGGGTGCGGTTCGAGGTGGTCGGATGAGGCCCGCC
>DASZXM010000208.1:0-10659 GCA_035546415.1 Pseudonocardiaceae bacterium | reverse complement strand
GCACTCACCGGACGTCCCCTCCTCTCTTACTGGTCCTGATCAGTCGCCGTGCCGTCCGGGTTGTTGGGGTCGTACCAGTCCTTCGAGGGCATCGACGGCTCCTCGTCGGCGGCCTCCTCCACCACGGCCGGTGCCGGCTCGTGGTCGGTCACGCCGACCAACGCCGCCCGGACCACCCGGTCACCGAACCGGTAGCCACGCCGCAGCACGGTGGTCACGGTCGGACCGGACACGTCCGGCGACGTGTCGTGCTGTACGGCTTCGTGCACCGACGGGTCGAACTCCTCGCCGTCCGCACCGAACGGCTCCAGCCCGGCGCGCTGCAGCACGGCGACCAGCTTGTCGGCGACGGACTTGAACGCACCGGTGAGGTCACCGTGCGCCGCGGCCCGCTCGACGTCGTCGAGTACCGACAGCAGTTCGCCGACCAGGCCGGCCTTGGCCGACGCCACCACCTGCTCGCGGTCGCGCTCGACCCGCTTGCGGTAGTTGGCGTACTCGGCGGTCAGCCGCTGCAGGTCGCTGGTGCGCTCGTTGAGCTGCGCCTGCAGGGCGTCGGCGGCCGACGGCGCCGCGGACTCGTCCGCCGCGTGCCGGCCACCGCCCTGTTCCCCGTCCGCCTGCTCGTCGCCCGCGGGCGACTCCTCGGCGGACGGGGGCCGAACCTGGCCGGTCTGTGGATCGATCCGCCTGCGGTCGCGCACCACCACGCGGGGCTCGTCGCCCTGCGGCTGCTGCCCGCCGTCTCCGGGATCCGCGCCCCGTCCTTCGTTCGGAGTAGTCACTTCTTGTCGCCCTCGTCCACGATCTCGGCGTCGACAACGTCATCCTGGGCACCGCCCGGCGTGGCGTCCTGCGGACCACCGGCCGCGCCACCCGGCGCGTCGGCCGCGCCAGGGCCCTGCTGGCCGTAGATGGCCGGACCGATCTTCTGCGCCTCGGTGGAGAGCTTCTCCACGGCCGTCTTGATCGCGTTGACGTCGGTGCCCTTCAGGGCCTCGTTGGCGTCCTTGATGGCCGCGTTGACGCCGTCCTTGATGTCGGACGGGATCTTCTCGTCGTTCTCCTTGAGGAACTTCTCGGTCTGGTACACCAGGGTTTCGGCCTGGTTGCGGACCTCCGCCTCCTCACGCCGCCGCTTGTCCTCGTCGGCGTGCGCCTCGGCGTCCTTCACCATGCGGTCGATGTCGTCCTTGGGCAGGGCCGAGCCACCGGTGATGGTCATGCCCTGTTCCTTGCCCGTGGCGGTGTCCTTCGCGTTGACGTGCACGATGCCGTTCGCGTCGATGTCGAAGGTGACCTCGATCTGCGGCACGCCGCGCGGCGCGGGCGCGATGCCCGTCAGCTCGAACATGCCCAGCTTCTTGTTGTAGGCCGCGATCTCGCGCTCACCCTGGAACACCTGGATCTGCACGGACGGCTGGTTGTCGTCGGCCGTGGTGAAGATCTCCGAGCGCTTCGTCGGGATCGTGGTGTTGCGCTCGATCAGCTTGGTCATCACGCCGCCCTTGGTCTCGATACCGAGGGACAGCGGGGTGACGTCCAGCAGCAGGACGTCCTTGACCTCACCCTTGAGCACACCGGCCTGCAAGGCGGCACCGACGGCGACGACCTCGTCCGGGTTGACGCCCTTGTTCGGCTCCTTGCCGCCGGTCAGCTCCTTCACCAGGTCGGTGACGGCCGGCATGCGGGTGGAACCACCCACGAGCACCACGTGGTCGATGTCGCCGATCTTGATGCTGGCGTCCTTGATCACGTTGTTGAACGGGGCGCGGCAGCGGTCCAGCAGGTCGGAGCTGATCCGCTGGAACTCGGCACGGGACAGCGTCTCGTCCAGGAACAGCGGGTTCTTGTCCGCGTCGACCGTGATGTAGGGCAGGTTGATGGAGGCGCTGGAGCTGCTGGACAGCTCGATCTTCGCCTTCTCCGCCGCCTCACGGATGCGCTGCATCGCCATCTTGTCCTTGGACAGGTCGATGCCGTTGGCGGCCTTGAACTTCTCCGCCAGCCAGTCCACGATCCGCTGGTCCCAGTCGTCACCACCGAGGTGGTTGTCACCACTGGTGGCGCGGACCTCGACCACACCGTCGCCGATCTCCAGCAGCGACACGTCGAACGTGCCACCACCGAGGTCGAAGACCAGGATGGTCTGCTCCTTCTCGCCCTTGTCCAGGCCGTACGCCAGGGCGGCCGCGGTCGGCTCGTTCACGATCCGCAGCACGTTCAGGCCGGCGATCTGCCCGGCCTCCTTGGTGGCCTGCCGCTGCGCGTCCTCGAAGTACGCGGGGACGGTGATCACGGCGTCGGTGATCTCCTCACCGAGGTAGGCCTCGGCGTCCCGCTTGAGCTTCATGAGGACACGGGCGCTGATCTCCTGCGCCGTGTAGCTCTTGCCGTCGATCTCCGTCTTCCAGTTGGTGCCCATGTGCCGCTTGACGGACCGGATGGTCCGGTCGACGTTGGTGACCGCCTGGTTCTTCGCTGGCTGACCGACCAGCACTTCGCCGTTCTTGGCGAACGCGACCACCGACGGGGTGGTCCGCGAACCCTCGGAGTTGGCGATCACCGTCGGCTCACCGCCCTCAAGGACGGCGACGACGGAGTTGGTCGTCCCCAGGTCGATGCCGACCGCTCGCGCCATGAAAGTCCCTCCTGATGTTGCTGTTCCTGATATCGCGCCGAAGCTCGGGTGATCCGGGTCCGGCCCGAATCGGACTTGAGTCTATCGCGCTCAACCTTCCTGCCCGTACAACGGGCGAGCCGGCCCCGGTGTTCCCGAGACGGTGTGGTCCGGCTCACGGCGCCTAGTGGCTGCCGACGTCGATGCTCCCGCTGTCGGTGCTCACCCGCAGGCTGTGCGCGGCGGACGGACTGTTCGGCACGGCCACCTTGGCGTGCCCGTCGCCGGACTCCGTGCTCACCCGGTACGCCCCCGCCGCGACATCGACATGGACGGACCCGGACGACGTCCGCGCGGACACGTCGCACGGCGCGGACGTGGACACGTGCACGTCACCCGAGTCGGCGCTCACGTCCACCCCGCCGCGCACGTCCCCGACGTCCACCGACCCGGACTCGGTCACGGCCCGCACCCGCCCGTCCACGTGCTGGACCCGCACACTCCCGGAGTCGGCGTGCACGTCGACGGACGCGACCCCGTCCAACTGGAGCGACCCGGACGCCGCGGACCCGGTCACGTACGTCCCCGCGGGCACCCGCACCTGGTAGTCGACGGAACACCCGTCGCCACACCCGTTGAGCCGCAGCGTCCGCCCGGACACGCTCGTCGTGCTCCCCGGCTTCGTGTCCCCGTACTGGACGTGCCGGCGCACGGTCGTCGACCCACCGCCGACCTCCACGGTCACGCTGCCGGAGTCGGAGTCGATGTCCACGTGGTCGATGGCCGCGCTGACCGTGCTCTCGTCGCTGAATGTGTTGGTATCGAGGCCGACCTTGCAGCCGGCCAGTGCCAGCGCGGTGATCGGTAACAGGACAGCCCAGTACTTCCGCATCGTCGCCCCCTCGTTCGTGGTGCCTGGTCGGCACCGAACGTACGGACTCAGCGGCTCCGGCGCGTCAGGGACATCCCGGACTTTTCAGCGGCGCGTGTCGGCCCGGTGGAAGTTCAGATACGCCCGCGAGGGCGTCGGCCCCCGCTGCCCCTGGTACCGCGACCCGGCCTGCGCCGACCCGTAGGGATGCTCGGCGGCGCTGGTCAACTGGAACAGGCACAGCTGCCCGATCTTCATCCCCGGCCACAGCGTGATCGGCAGGTTCGCGACGTTGGACAACTCCAACGTGATGTGCCCCCGGAACCCGGGATCGATGAACCCGGCGGTGGAGTGCGTGAGCAACCCGAGCCGCCCCAACGAGGACTTCCCCTCCAACCGCCCGGCAAGATCATCCGGCAACGACACCGTCTCGTACGTGGACCCGAGCACGAACTCCCCCGGATGCAGCACGAAGGGCTCGTCGTCACTCTCCTGCTCGACGAGCGACGTCAGCTCGTCCTGCTGGACGGCCGGGTCGATGTGGGTGTACTTACTGTTGTCGAACACCCGGAAGTAGCGGTCCAACCGCACGTCGATACTGGACGGCTGCAGCATGGCCGGCTCATAAGGATCGATCACCAGCCGCCCAGCATCCAGCTCCTTGCGCAGGTCCCGGTCACTCAGCAACACGGCGCCCACAGTAGCCGGGGACACCGCACTGGACCCGCCCACGGTGCCGTGTATCCTTGCCGAGCCATGCGGATGTAGTTCAATGGTAGAACATCAGCTTCCCAAGCTGAGAACGCGGGTTCGATTCCCGTCATCCGCTCCAGACTGAAACCCCCAGGTCAGAGGGTGTCTACTCCGGATCTGGGGTTCGTCTATCCAGATCATCGGATCGCCGACGTGGTCGACTTGCTCAAGCTGGACGCGGCGATCGACGCTCCTCGACGTTCCGCGCCAACGGCCCCCGAATGCGCTGGACCGGCCGCTACTCTCCGCGCCATTCGCCCACGAGGTGCGCCACCAGCATCACCAAGCCACCGATCGCCACGACGCCGATGAGCCATAGCCAGTGCGACACGGCCAGCGCGACAAAGCCAGCACCGAGCACGGCGACTCCAGCGGTGCGCCAGTTCATCGACCGCGTCCGGTCTTCCCGTCGAGCCACGACCCCGAACGCGGCCACTACGAGGCACAGCAACCCGAGGACCCACGCCGCGACGTCGAGCTCGGTCACGATCTCTACATCGCCCTCAGTGACGATCGGTTACGGGGCAGTACCCACTGGCCGGCCGCGTGAGCGGCTTCGTGTCGGGTCGCACGGAGGGCACTGGGCGTGCTGCCTGCGTCGTTGCGCACTTCTACGAGCCAACCAGCCGCGTCCGCCGCGAGCCGTTGCCGCACCGACAAGGCGCTCGCCGGTGCGAGGCGTGGCGATAATGGCCGGATGGCTGCTCGGTTCAAGGACATCTGTCTCGACGCCGCTGATCATCACGCCCTCGCTGACTGGTGGTGCACCGCTCTGGGTTACCGGCGGCGGGACGACGACCGCGAGCCGGGTGATCCCGTGCCGATCGTCGATCCCGGCGGGCACGGGCCGTTGATCTGGGTCAACCCGGTGCCGGAGCCGAAGGCCGTGAAGAACCGGATGCACATCGACGTGTACGGCAGTACCGACGAGTTGGTCGCGCTCGGTGCGACGCTCCAGCGGGCCAAGGACGGCGTCGAGCGCGTGTGGGATGTGCTGACCGACCCGGAAGGCAACGAATTCTGCGTGTTCGTGCCCGAATGATGATCGTCGTTGCTCCTGCTGGTTGCTCCACGTTGATCGTTCCGGTCGGATAGGCTACGCCGAACGGGTGACTTTGCGCACGGAGCGCGAAATTCTTTCGGTCCGTTCCGTCACGAGGTGCCGGTGGTGTCGTCCCCTCCTCGTCGGGCGAGAGAACGGAGCGGCGATGTCCGAGCCCCAGCCAGCGAGACTGCCCAATGGTGCATGGTCAGCGCGTCGGCCCACCGGCGTGCTCGTGATCGATCCGGTGCCTTTGTTCCGGGAGGGGCTGACCGCCCTGTTGGAGCGCACCGCCGGGGTTCGGCAGCTCGGTGTGACCGCGAACATGCACAACGCGATCTCGATGTGTGAGCGACTGCGCCCGGACGTCGTGCTGATCGACGCGCTGCTCGATCCGCGATGTCATCTCGCGCAGCTGCTGACCACGTCGGACGAGGCGTGCACCGTGTTGTCCGTGGTGCGGGAGCCGCTGCGCAGCCCGCGGTACGTGGCGGCCGCGCTGACGTCCGGTGTGCACGGGCTGGTGCTGCGGTCCGCCGAGCCGGCACAGATGTTGGACGCGATCCGGCGCACGCACCTGGAGCGCCGCTACCTGGACCCGGAGCTGGCGGCGCTGGCCACGGGGTTGGGCGTGCGGCACACCGTGACCGCCCGGCAGCCGCTGTCCCGGCGCGAGTACCAGGTGTTGCAGCTGATCTCCGACGGGCTGGAGAACCAGGCCATTGCCAAGTCGCTGTTCGTGTCCGTGGAGACGATCCGCACACACGTGAAGAGCATTCTGCGCAAGCTGCACGCCAGGGACCGCGCGCACGCCGTTGCCGTCGCGTTCCGGTTGGGTGTGCTGGTGCCACACCGGGAGACGCCCCCGGGTGATGTGCCCGCGGCGCGGACGCCGAACGGACAGCCGCAAAGCACGCAGCCGCAAAGCCCGAAGTCGCAAAGCGCACAGCCGCAAAGCACACAGCCACAGGGAGCACAGCCGCAGAGCGTCCCGCCACGGGGGAACGGCCAGTTGCCGCACCTCCCGCAGGGGCCTGCCCAGTTCGGCGTTCAGCCGGTGCGCACCGCGCTGGCGGCGCGGCGCGCCATGTACTGACCCGGACCGACACGGGCTGAAACTGACATGTGTCACCTTGCTCGGGTTACCGTGCGGTAATACACTGAAGTTACCGGCGAGTAGCGCGATCATGGGAGCACGACGATGGGGCACTACAAGAGCAACGTCCGCGATCTGGAGTTCAACCTCTTCGAGGTCTTCACGATCCAGGACCGGCTCGGCAAGGGGCCGTTCGAGCAGGCCGACGAGGACACCGCGCGCGGTGTCCTGTCCGAGCTGAACAACCTCGCCACCGGACCGCTCGGCGCCTCCTTCGCCGAAGGCGACCGCGTGGGCACCACGTTCGATCCCACGACCCACTCGGTGACGCTGCCGGAAAGCTTCAAGAAGTCCTACCAGGCGCTCTGGGACGGCGAGTGGTACCGGCTGGGCCTGCCCACCGAGCTGGGCGGCTTCGGCATCCCGCCATCGGTGCAGTGGACCGCCGCCGAGCTGATCCTGGGCTCCAACCCGGCCGTCTTCATGTACATGGCCGGCCCGAACTTCGCGATGGTGGTCGACCGCAACGGCAACGAGGAGCAGAAGCGCTGGGCGCGGCTGATGATCGAGCGCGGCTGGGGCGCCACCATGGTGCTCACCGAGCCGGACGCGGGCTCGGACGTCGGCGCGGGTCGCACGAAGGCCGTGCTGCAGCCCGACGGCACCTGGCACCTGGACGGCGTGAAGCGGTTCATCACGTCCGGCGACCAGGACATCACCGAGAACATCATGCACCTGGTGCTGGCCCGCCCGGAGGGCCCCGGCATCGAGACCAAGCCCGGCACCAAGGGCCTGAGCCTGTTCCTGGTGCCCAAGTTCCACTTCGACACGCAGACCGGTGAGCCGGGCGAGCGCAACGGCGCGTTCGTCACCAACGTCGAGCACAAGATGGGCCTGAATGCCTCGGCGACGTGCGAGCTGACGTTCGGCCAGCACGGCACCCCCGCCGTCGGCTGGCTGCTGGGCGACGTGCACGACGGCATCGCGCAGATGTTCCAGGTCATCGAGTACGCCCGGATGATGGTCGGCACCAAGGCGATCGGCACGCTGTCCACCGGTTACCTGAACGCGCTGGAGTACGCCAAGGAGCGCGTGCAGGGCGCCGACCTGCCCAACATGACCGACAAGACCGCGCCGCGCGTCACCATCACGCACCACCCGGACGTGCGCCGCAGCCTGATGCTGCAGAAGGCGTACGCCGAGGGCCTGCGCGCCGTGTACGTGTACACCGCGACGTTCCAGGACCGGATCGCGGCCGGCGAGGGTGACGTCAAGCTGGCCGAGCGGGTCAACGACCTGCTGCTGCCGATCGTGAAGGGCGTCGGATCGGAGCGGGCGTACGAGCAGCTCGCGCAGTCGTTGCAGACGCTCGGCGGGTCCGGTTTCCTGCAGGACTACCCGATCGAGCAGTACATCCGTGACTCCAAGATCGACTCGCTGTACGAGGGCACGACCGCGATCCAGTCGCTGGACTTCTTCTTCCGCAAGATCATCCGCGACAAGGGCCAGGCGCTGGCGCACGTCGCGGGTGAGATCACCGCGTTCCTCGACTCCGACGCCGGCAACGGCCGGTTGAAGGAGGAGCGGGCGCTGCTCAAGCAGGCGCTGGAGGACGTGCAGGGCATGATCGGCGCACTGGTCGGCTACCTGACCAGCGCGCAGGAGGACGTGCGCAACATCTACAAGGTCGGCCAGAACACGGTGCGGCTGCTGATGAGCGTCGGCGACCTGTTGGTCGGCTGGCTGCTGCAGCGGCAGGCCGTGGTCGCGCTGGCCGCGCTGGACGGCTCGCCGTCGGCGAAGGACACCGCGTTCTACCAGGGCAAGGTGGCCGTGGCGAGCTTCTTCGCGAACACCGTGCTGCCGGAGCTGTCCGCGCGGCGCAAGGTCGTGGAGAGCACGGACAACTCGTTGATGGATCTCGACGAGTCGGTCTTCTGACGGAGAAGACGGAGAAGACGGAGAAGACGTCTACCTCACCGGTGGACGGGCGGCGGGTCCCCGATCGGGACCCGCCGCTTTTCTCGTGTCCGGGAGCGCTACAGGTACAGGCCGGTGCCGTGGTCGGTGCGCTCGGTGGCCAGGGCGTGGATGTCGCGTTCGCGCATGACCAGGTACATGTCGCCCTGGATCTCCACTTCCAGTTGGTCGTCCGGGTTGAACAGCACCCGGTCGCCGACCTTCACCATGCGGACGTTGTTGCCGACACCCAGCACGTCGCCCCAGGCCAGGCGTTTCGCGACCTGCGCCGTCGCCGGGATGACGATCCCTCCGCTGCTGCGGCGCTCGCCGTCCTCCGGTGAGATCCGCACCAGGACGCGGTCGAGCAGCATCTGGATTTCCAGTTTCGGATCGGCCACGGCGGAAATGGTACTTGCCTCCGAAATGCTCATTCGTCGTCCATCCCGCCGAGCATCAGCGGCAGCCGGGTGGCGCCGTCGGCGGACACCGTGATCGGCACGCCCCAGTCCTGCCGGGTCAGCCGACACGCCGGATGCTCGCCCTCGACGTCACAGCTGGCGGCCTGCGCGACGACGTGCAGCACGCCACCGCCGACGTGCTCGTCGAGCACCAGCGTCCGGGCCAGGTCGGTGGACACGCCGTCGCCGGACCGGATCAGTGCCGGCGGGGACGCCGTGACCTGCACACGGGTGGACGGGCCGTAGCGCTCGTCGAGCTGCTGGCCCGGCGGCGGCTGGAACACGACGGCGAGCGTGATCTCGCCGGCGAGTGCGACCGGCTGCCGCGTCACCTGGTGCGCGGGTGCGGCGACCAGCCGCGCGGCCGCGCCGGGCGCGACGGGACGCTCCAGCGCGTGTGCCGCCGACGCGACGACGACGATCTCGCCGTCCACCACGACGACGTCCGACGGTTCGGCGATGCCGGTGGCCAGTGTGGTGACCTCGCCGGACTCCGGGTCGTACCGGCGCAGCGCGCCGTTGTACGTGTCGGCGACGGCGACGCTGTGGTCGGGCAGGACCGCGACGCCCAGCGGGTGCTGTAGCAGCGCCTGGTCCGCCGCGCCGTCACGGTGGCCGAAGTCGAACAGCCCGGTGCCGACGGCCGTGTGCACGGCGCCGTCGGCGATCCACCGCAGTGCGGATGTCTCCGCGTCGGCCAGCCACAGCCGGTCGCCGTCGGCGGCCAGGCCGGACGGCTGCGCGAAGAACGCCTCCGCGAGTGGGCCGTCGTTCAGGCCCTCGACGGTCGTGCCGGCGAACCGGGCGACCGTGCCGGCGACCGGGTCGAACACGCCCAGCGTGTGGTTGCCGGCCATCGCGATGACGACGCCACCGGCCGGCTCCCACCAGGTCACGTCCCACGGGCTGGACAGGTCGATCGCCGTGGCCTGCCCGTCCGTCGGGCCGTCCCGCCACTGGTCACCGGTGCCGGCGACGGTTGTGACGTACCCGTCGGACAGCCGGAGCCCGCGCAGCAGGTGGTTCACGGTGTCCGCGACGACGACGTCGTAACCGACGCGGGCCGCGACGTCGGCGGGCAGCACGGCCAGGCCGCCGGGCTCGGCGAACCGCGGCTGCGTGCCGTCCGTCCGGCCACGGGACCCGGTGCCGATGGTGCGCAGGACCGTCTCGCCGTCCGCCGCCATCTCGACGAGCGTGTGCCGGGCGGTGTTGGCGACCAGCAGGGTGCCGGCCGGGGTCACGGTCGCCTTGCCGGGGAAGCGGAGCACGGTGTCCGCGGCCGGCGGCGGCACGTACGGTCCGTCGCCGCGGTGCAGCGTGCCGCGGCGCTCGTGCTCGGCGACGACGTCGGCGATGACCCGGCGCAGTGCCTCCTCGTGCCCCTCACCGGCGGCGACGTGCACGACGTAGCCCTCGGGGTCGACGACGACCAGCGTCGGCCAGGCGCGCACCGCGTACTGCTGCCAGGTGGCCAGTTCCGGGTCGTCCAGCACGGGGTGGTGTACGCCGTACCGCTCGACGGCGGCGGCCAGCGCGGCCGCGTCGGCCTCGTGTTCGAACTTCGGTGAGTGCACGCCGACGGTCACCAGCACGTCGGCGAACTCCTGCTCCAGCGGCCGCAGTTCGTCCAGCACGTGCAGGCAGTTGATGCAGCAGAACGTCCAGAAGTCCAGCAGCAGCACCTTGCCGCGGAAGTCGGCGATCGAGTAGGACCGTCCGCCGGTGTTCAGCCAGCCCCTGCCGCGCAGCTCGGGCGCGCGCACGCGGGCGCGGCGGGAAGTCGATGTCGTCACGTAGACAGTCAACGCGGGCCGGACTCCGGTGTTCCCGAAGGGCCCGGATATGGGACGTTCC
>DASZXM010000207.1:0-4557 GCA_035546415.1 Pseudonocardiaceae bacterium | reverse complement strand
GCCGATGAACGTCAGACCGGCCCGCTCGCACGCGGCCGCGAACGCGGCGTTCTCGGACAGGAAGCCGTAACCCGGGTGCACCGCCTGCGCGCCGGTCCGCACGGCGGCGTCGACGATCTTGTCGATCGCCAGGTAGCTCTCGCTCGCCTTCGCCGGGCCGATGCGCACGGCGACGTCCGCGGCCAGCACGTGCTTGGCGCCCGCGTCCGGGTCGCTGTACACGGCGACCGACCGGATGCCCAGCCGCCGCAGCGTGTCGATCACCCGGACGGCGATCTCACCCCGGTTGGCGACGAGAATGGTGTCGAACATCAGCCCCTCACATCCGGAAGACGCCGTAGCCGACCGGGGCCAGCGGCGCGTTGGCGGCGGCGGACAGCGCCAGACCGAGCACCATCCGGGTGTCCATCGGGTCGATCACCCCGTCGTCCCACAACCGGGCCGTCGAGTAGTACGGGTTGCCCTGGTCCTCGTACTGCTGGCGGATCGGCGCCTTGAACGCGTCCTCGTCAGCGGCCGACCACGGCTCGCCGCGCGCGGCCAGTTGGTCGCCGCGGACGGTGGCCAGCACGGACGCGGCCTGTTCGCCGCCCATCACCGAGATCCGGGCGTTCGGCCACATCCACAGGAACCGCGGCGAATAGGCCCGGCCGCACATCGAGTAGTTCCCGGCGCCGAACGAGCCGCCGATGATGACGGTGAACTTCGGCACCCGGGCGCACGCGACGGCCGTGACCATCTTCGCGCCGTGCTTGGCGATACCGCCCGCCTCGTACTCCCTGCCGACCATGAAACCGGTGATGTTCTGCAGGAACACCAGTGGGATGGACCGCTGGTCGCACAGTTCGATGAAGTGCGCGCCCTTCATCGCCGACTCGCTGAACAGCACGCCGTTGTTCGCCACGATGCCGACCGGGTGGCCGTGGATGTGCGCGAAGCCGGTGACCAGCGTCGCGCCGTACTCCTTCTTGAACTCGGCGAACCGGCTGCCGTCCACGATCCGCGCGATCACCTCGCGCACGTCGTACGGGGTGCGCGAGTCGGTGGGCACGACGCCGTACAGCTCGTCCGGGTCGACCACCGGCTCCTCGACCGGCCGCGTCGGCCAGGGCCGTTCGGCGCGCGGGCCGACGGTGGCGATGACGTCGCGGACGATGCGCAGGGCGTGCGCGTCGTCGTCGGCGAGGTGGTCGGTGACGCCGGACACCCGCGAGTGCAGGTCACCGCCGCCCAGCTCCTCGGCGGTGACGATCTCGCCGGTGGCGGCCTTCACCAGCGGCGGGCCGCCCAGGAAGATCGTGCCCTGGCCGCGCACGATCACGGCCTCGTCGCTCATCGCCGGCACGTACGCACCGCCCGCGGTGCACGAGCCGAGCACGGCCGCGACCTGCGGAATGCCCTGGCCGGACATGGTGGCCTGGTTGTAGAAGATGCGGCCGAAGTGCTCCCGGTCCGGGAACACCTCGTCCTGCCGGGGCAGGAACGCCCCGCCGGAGTCCACCAGGTACACGCACGGCAGCCGGTTGTGCAGCGCCACCTCCTGGGCGCGCAGGTGCTTCTTCACCGTCATCGGGTAGTACGTGCCGCCCTTGACGGTGGCGTCGTTGGCGACGACCACGCACTCCCGGCCGGAGATGCGGCCGACACCGGTGATGATGCCCGCCGACGGAGCCTCGTCGTCGTACATGCCGTTCGCGGCCAGCGCGGACAGCTCCAGGAACGGCGAACCCGGGTCGAGCAGGGCGTCCACCCGGTCCCTGGGCAGCAGCTTGCCGCGTTCGACGTGCCGCTGCCGGGCCCGCTCCGGGCCGCCGCGCCTGGCCTGCGCGAGTCTCGCGTGCAGCTCGTCGACCAGCGCGGTGTGCGTCTTGACGTTGCGGCGGTGGGCTTCCGCCGCCGGGTCGGCCGTCGTGCGCAGGACGGGAGCGTCCATCTTCCCCTCGCCTCACCGGATCGCGGTACGTTAGCCATCGTTAACTTGGCTCGTCCGCCATGTTAGCGTCCGCTAACCGCACCGTCCAGTCGACAGCACTGTGCCCCCGGCCGGAACCGGGGGCACGGTGAGGATGCGCAGGTCAGCCGGTCACGGAGTCGAGCACCGGCAGGTAGCCACCGGAGTAGCCGGCGGCCGTCGGGTGGTAGGACTCGGTGATGTCCGTCCAGTCCACACTGTGCAGCCAGGACGTGCCGGACGAGCAGATCTCGTGCGGGGCGAACGCGCTGCGCACGTCGGCGAAGTGGAACCCGCTGTACTTCGCCGCCTCGCCCGAGATCGTCGTGTCGAGCTGGTCGGCGCCGCCGTTGATCGCCGTCCGCTTGGTGTTGGACAGGCCCACGATGCACGAGCCGGGGACCTGGTAGAAGCGCGGGTAGCCCAGGACGACCACCGACGCGTTCGGCGCGTGCGACCGGATCGAGCTGTACACGTTGTCCAGCAGGCCGGGCAGCGTCGTCCGGATGTAGTTCTCGGCGCTGTTGACCTCGCTGACGCATCCGGAGTCGCTGTCCAGGATGCAGTCCTCCATCACCGAGGAGAAGCCGGCGTCGTTGCCGCCGATGGTGATGGTGACCAGGGTGGTCGCCGAGCTGAGGCCGCCGAGCTGGCCGGACAGCACGTCACCGGTCTTGGCGCCGGAGCAGGCCGCCAGGGTGAAGGAGGACGTGCCGTGCGCGGCCGCCCACAGTGCCGGGTAGCCCTCGGGGCTGCGGTCGCAGCTCGTGCCGTCGCTGTAGTAGTCGCCAGTACCGACGCCGGAGGAGTAGGAATCGCCCAGCGCAACGTAGTTCGCACCGGCAGCGGCTGCGGGCAGCACCGCTCCCAGTACCACGGCGGCCGTCACAGCGGCCGCACCAGCAAGGATTCGAGCCAGACGCATGGCACCTCCTTGGGCCCCAACAGGTCCCTCCATCAATACCAAGCTCTGACCAGATGCAGAAGCAGTTGGTCAAGAGTTAACCAAATGACAGGAAATTTCCGCCATCGGTGCACGACGGTGCCGCCGATCCGTTGCCACACGGTCACTTCCGGCCCACAGATGGCCTACCGGTTAACATGCACTAACCTGAATGGGTGTCCACGGAATCGGCCAACGGGAAGCCCAACCGTCGCGAACAGATCCTCGCGGCGGCCGCCGAGCTGTTCGCCCGCAGCGGCTTCCACGGTGTCGGCATCGACGACATCGGACACGCCGTGGGCATCTCCGGCCCGGCGCTCTACCGGCATTTCCGCAGCAAGGACGCCATGCTCGGCGAAATGCTCACGTCGATCAGCGAGTTCCTGCTGGCCGGCGGCGAGCGCACGCTCGCTTCCTCCACGGACACCCTGGCCGACCTGATCCGGTTCCACGTGCGGTTCGCGCTGGACAACCCGGCGCTCATCACCGTCCAGGAACGCAGCCTCGGCAACCTCGCCGAACCCGACCGCCGCCGGGTGCGCGCCATGCAGCGCCGGTACGTGGAAATCTGGGTGCGCACGATCAAGGACACCGTCCCCGACGGCGGCGAACCGGACGCCCGAGCCGCCGCGCACGCGGTGTTCGGCCTGATCAACTCCACCCCGCACATCCCGCACCTGGACCGCACGGCAATGGCCGGCCTCCTCTATCGGATGGCGATATCGGCGCTGACCACCCCCGGTGTGCTCGCGGAGGTACGCGGTGACGTCCCCGCGTGAACCGGTCGGCCTGCGGGAACGGAAGAAGGCCAAAACCCGCGCGGCCATCCGCGACCACGCCATGCGCCTGTTCGCGGCACAGGGCTACGCCGAGACGACGGTCGACCAGATCGCCGACGCGGCGGAGGTGTCGCCGAGCACGTTCTTCCGGTACTTCCCGACGAAGGAGGACGTCGTCCTGCAGGACGACGCCCAGCCGATGCTCGTCGCGGCCATCAGCACCCAACCGGCGCACCTGTCCCCGATCCGGGCGGTACGCGCCGCGATCCGCGCGGTGCACGAGGGCATGCCGGCGGATCTCGTCACGCGCGAGGCCGAACGGCACGCGCTGATCAAGTCGGTGCCCGAACTGCGCACGGCAGTACTGGACCAGTACGCCGAGTCGCTGCGGTCGCTGTCGAGGGTGATCGCTGCTCGGCTGGGCCGCGGGGCCGATGACTTCGAGGTGCGGGTGTTCGCCGGGGCACTGATCGGGGTCGTCCTGGCAGCGGTCGAAACCGGCGGCTTCGACGTGGAACTGCTGGACGCGGCCCTGGGCCTGTTGGAAGCCGGCCTGCCGCTCTAGGTTCGGCTGTGCGGCAGGTTTAGTTCTGCGGCTGTCAGGTTCGGCGGCCGGCTGTTCCGTAGTCGCGGATCAGGTCGGTGACCTTGGCGATCTCGTCGCCGGGCAGCGTCGCCGGTCGGCCGGCCGACCTGGCCAGGAGCCAAACTTGGCAGAGCCACTCGAGTTGGCGGGCCCGGTCGTAGGCGGCGTCGAGGGTGGCGCCCGTGGTGACGGCGCCGTGGTTGGCGAGCAGGCAGCCGTGCCGGCCGGCGAGCGCGGCCTCGGCGTGCGCGGCGAGTTCCGGTGTGCCGAACGTCGCATAGTCGGCGACGCGGACAGT
>DASZXM010000206.1:0-15652 GCA_035546415.1 Pseudonocardiaceae bacterium | reverse complement strand
CATCGAACCCCGCGCCCGGCCCGCCCGGCCGGCACGAAGGGCAGGCCCGTTCGGTCAGGTCCGCTCGATCAGGTCGAGGTCGCGGACGCAGAAACCGTGGTGCTCGAAGGTCTCGTTGAGCACCGTGCCCAGGCACTGCCGCACCGAGCGGCCTCGGGCGTAGGGCGGCCAGACGTCGTCGTCGGGCACCGGCGCGGGCGCCGCGAGCTGCGCAGCCGTGACTCCGTCGAGCCAGGCCGCCAGCTCGGCGGCCTGTGCCTCACGCACGCTCACGATCTCGTCGAACGCCGGATCGAGCGAGAGGTCGAGCCCGTGCGCTCCACGGTAGGGCTCGACGGTCGGCCCGATGCCCATGGGGGTGAACAGCTCCGTCGAGCCCAGGCAGCAGCGGCGGAACCACGAGTCGTGGACGAAGACCAGGTGGCGCATTGTCTGCGCGGCCGACCACTCGTCGTTCACGCTGCGGCGTTCGATGCCGGGTGTACGCCGGATGCGCTCGATCGTGGCGGCCCAGTCGGCGTGGAGCCGGCGCGATGCCTCGCGCAGATCGGCTGGGTCGTCGGAGCGGATGAGCACCCGCACCGGATGACGCCGGTCGAGCTCTGCCTCGACGTACCCGGTGACCTCGACACCGTTCACCACGAGGTTGGTGATGTGCCCGTCGATCACCGCATCCTGCATGACGACGCCGATCAGGCGCGCCCCGGTCAGATCGCACTCGCGGAACTCCGCGCCGTGCAGGTCCTCGTCGACATACCGCGTCACGCCGCGGATGGTAGTTGGTCGGCTTCACCTGAGTTGACTGAAGCCTTCTTCCACCAGTTCGGCGACGGTGGGTGCCGTCCGGCCCGTGGAGCGTAGTTGCCATTGGCGGACCAGTGCCGTTCGGAAAACGGCTACCGTGGCCCACACGATGACCTCTATCCGGTAGCGGGTGTCGTCGTCCGGTTTGTGGCCTTCGGTTGCTTCGACGCGGTCCGATAGGGCCTCTACCAGTGCGTTCATGACCGCCGTGAACCAGCGCCACCGGCGGGTGGCCGCTATCTGGGGGGCTGGTGGGCCCTCCGAGAACAGGGTCATGAAGGTGGGGCCCGTGGCGTTTTCGTTGTACTGCTGTAGTGCCAGGAACGCCGTGCGCAGCGCGGTCAGCGGGGGCATGTCCGGCGGTTGGCTGCGGACCAGGTGTTGTAACGCGGGCAGCCAGGTGAGGACGTCCTCGACGATGAGTTCTGCCTTGCCGCCGAAGTAGCGGAAGAACGTGCGTTCGGTGATACCGGCCGATGACGCTATTTCGCGGACCGTGACGTTCTCGTAGCCGCGTTCGTCGAACAGGCGCTTGGCGGCGTCCTCGATGGCCTTGCGGGTGGCCATCTTGTTCTGTTCTCGCTTGCCGACGGGGCCGGTCAGGTCTGGCATGGCGACATCTTCGCAGGCGCTGTCACATCTGACAGGTGACTTCGGTCAGTGCGGATGGTCGAGCTGGATTACGGAGCGTAGCGACCCGTAGTCGGGTTCGGTTGGCGCGCGAGGTTGTCCGGGCTCGCGACTACGGTGGACGCCGTGCGGATCGCTACCTGGAACGTGAACTCGGTGAAGCAGCGGTTGCCCCGGCTGCTGCCCTGGCTGGACGAGCGTCGGCCGGACGTCGTCTGCCTGCAGGAGACCAAGCTCTCCGATGCCGCGTTCGCCGAGCTGCTGGACGACGAGTTGGCCGGTCGCGGGTATGCCGTCGCCGCGCACGGGCAGGGACGGTGGAACGGCGTCGCGCTGTTGTCCAAGGTCGGTCTGGACGACGTCGTCATCGGGATCCCCGGTGCACCCGGTTTTCCGGACCCGGAGGCCAGGGCCGTGTCCGCCGTGTGCGGTGGGATTCGGGTCCACTCGCTGTACGTGCCCAACGGGCGGGAACCGGACTCCGACCACTATCGGTACAAGCTGGCATGGCTGGCGGCGCTGCGGGACATGGTCGCGCCCGGCGTGGACAGCACCGTGTTGTGCGGTGACATGAACATCGCGCCCGCCGACGCCGACGTGTTCGACCCCGCTGCTTACGTCGGTCAGACGCACGTCACCGCCCCCGAACGGGCTGCCCTGGCCGCCATCGAGGAATTGGGGCTGCGGGACGTCGTCCGGGACCGGTGGCCCGACGAGCGGGTGTTCACCTACTGGGACTACCGCGCCGGCATGTTCCACCAGGATCTCGGCATGCGGATCGACCTCGTACTCGCCGCCACGGCCGTCGCCGAACGGGTGAAAGCCGCGTGGGTCGACCGGAAGGCGCGGAAAGGCACTGGTCCCAGCGACCACGCGCCGGTGATCGTCGATCTGGACGAGGCGCCCGACGGTGACATCGGGCCGGTCGTGCCGCCGCCGTCGGCTCGCCCCGGGCGGAAGGGACCTGTCAAACTGCCGCAGTCGTCGTAACCGACTTGTGGGAGGAACACCATGCCGACTCGGACCGCCGTGACCGTCTGGCACGGGTCGTTGAACGAAGGCGCCGGCCGGGTGGAGTTGGCCAGTTCGCACGTGGGCACGTACGACGTGAGCTTTCCCCGGCGGGCCGCCGATGACGCCGGTGGGATGACCAGCCCGGAGGAACTGATCGCCGCGGCACACTCGTCGTGCTACGCGATGCAGTTGTCCGCGCTGATCGGCCAGGCCGGTGCGGTGCCCACGGAGTTGGACGTGCGGGCCGACGTGTCCCTCGGACCGGACAAGGCCGGTGGGTTCCGCCTGACCGGCATCACGCTGTCGGTCACCGGCACGGTCGACGGTATCGACGCCGCGAAGTTCGAGGAACTCGCCCAGGCCGCCAAGGCAGGCTGCCCGGTCAGCAAGGCGCTGACCGGCGTCGACATCTCGTTGGTCGTCACCTTCACGTGAGCGGACTCCTCCTGCTGGACGTGGACGGACCGCTGAACCCCTACGGTGCCCGGCCGAACAGACCGGCCGGGTACCGGACCTACTGGGAGACCCCGGACGGGAAGTGGGTCAGCGGTCCGGACCCGGTTGACCGGCACTCGGTGTGGCTGCATCCCGGACACGGGCGGATCCTGCGTGAGCTGGCCGAGGAGACCGGGTTGGAGTTGGTGTGGGCCACGGCATGGCGGCACGCGGCGAACGAGCGGGTCGCGCCCGCGATCGGGCTGGACCCGCTGCCGGTGATCGACTTCCCGGACAGCGACATGGAACTCAACGAACGCGGTCACCTGTCGTGGCGGGCCGACGGTGGCTGGAAATGGCCCGCGGTGGCCGCGTACGCCGCCGGCCGGCCGCTGGCGTGGCTGGACGACGAACACGGCGACGCCGACTTCGCGCTGGCTCGTGCCGCGTTCGACCGGGACCGCGCCGGGGTGCCCACGCTGCTGTGCCACGTCGACCCGCGGTTCGGTCTCCAGGAGGAGCATCTGGCCGAGGTTCGGGAGTGGGCGGCCGGGTTGGCCTAACGCGTCCACAGGGACTGGTTGTACAGCAACGGAATTCCGGCGCGCAGCATGTTCCGGTAGCTCGCCGACAGATACTCGGCCTGGCCGCACACGATGTCGACGGCCGCCGCCCGCGCCACAGTGTTCCGGTGGCGCGGCAGCGCGCCCCGCACCCCCTTGCCACGTTGCGCCGGAACGGTGGCGGCGCTGGCCAGATAGGCGACATCCGGTGTCAGGTCGAGGATGGCCGTGCCGGCCGGGACACCGGCGCGGCGGGCCAGACACAGCCGCCAGCCGGTTGGCTGAGCCGACGGCGGATCGGACCGCCCGCGTCCGGCGGGCCGGGTGGCTGGCTGCCCCAGCCGACCAGGTGCGTCCGCTCGAACTCGGCCATGGCTTCCGGGTGCGCGCTGCGGGCGCGGCCACCGCAACGATGGCGGTGGACGCTCCACGGTGGGCGACGGTGCGTCGGGGTCGTACCAGTCCAGTATCGCGTCGACCAGGTCGGCGTCCGCCGGTTTTGCCCAGCCGCACTGGTGTGGTGGCCGGAGCCACGGCGTACCGATCGGTTTTGGCTGGTGGTGGCCCGGGTACCCAGCTGTCACGTTGTCGTGGGAGGTCGTCATGGTGGCTACGCACGTGGAGTTCGCTTCGGATGTCGCCGGGACCGTCTGTCCCGAGTGCTCCCGGGAGAGCGTTCGGGTCGCGCTCCTGGTGAACCGGCACGGTTTGGTTCTGGTGCGCGGCAGCTCGTGTGTCCGGTGTGGACCGGAGCGGCACCGGGCGCACCGGCACCGTGCGGCCTGAGTGATGCCGGCCCGCCCGCCGTCGTGGTGGGGTGGTGCCGCGCCGTCAGTTCCGGGCCGTCAGTTCCGGGCCGTCAGTTCGGCGGGAACCGGTCCGGGTCCGGGCCGGTGCGCTGGCCACGGTCCAGTGCGTCGATCGCGCGCATCTCGTCCGGTGTCAGTTCGAAGTCGAAGACGTCGATGTTCTCCCGGATGCGGTCGGCGTGCGTGGACTTCGGGAAGACCACGTTATCCATCTGGATGTGCCACCGCAGGACCACCTGCGCAGCCGACTTGCCGTGCCGCTCGGCCAACCGCAGCACCGCGGGCTCGTTCAGCACCGCTCCCTGGGCGATCGGGCTCCACGCCTCCGTCACGATGCCGTGCCGCTCGTGGTACTCGCGCAGTTCGGCCTGTCGCAGGGCCGGATGCAGTTCGATCTGGTTGACCGCCGGGGTGGTGTCCAGGCGGGCCATGTGCTCCGCCTTGAAGTTGGACACGCCGATCGACCTGGCCCGGCCGTCCGCGCGCAGCTTCTCGAACGCCTGCCACGTCTCCACGTACCGGTTCGCCTTCGGCCTCGGCCAGTGGATCAGGTACAGGTCGACGTAGTCCGTGCCCAGCCGTTCCAAACTCTCGTCCAACGCGCTGATCGCGTCGTCGTAGCCGTGCCGGTCGTTGGCCAGCTTCGTCGTGATGAACACGTCCTCCCGGGGGAGGCCGGACGCCCGCACGCCCGCACCGACACCTTCCTCGTTCCGGTACATCTGGGCCGTGTCGATGTGGCGGTAGCCCGCCGCCAGCGCTGTGCGCACCGCCTCCGCCGTGTCCGCCGGCCGGATCTGGAAGACCCCGAAGCCGAACTGGGGGATCGTCCTGCCGTCGTTCATCCGAATCAGGGGTACCGATGTCACCGCGTCCTCCTTCCCGTACACGCAGTGTCTCCTACCCGACGGACCACTCGCCAAACATCATGTCTACGATGTAGTCTACGACGTAGACAGAGAGGGGATGTCATGACGGTGATCAAGGTGGCCGACGGGCTCCACACCGAGCGGGCCGGTGACGGGCCGCCGCTCGTCCTGGTCGCCGGCGGGGCCGGCGACGCGGGCGTCTACGAGGCCGTCGTGCCGCTGCTCGCGCGGCGTTTCACCGTGCTCACCTACGACCGACGCGGGAACTCGCGCAGCCCGTCGACCGGCGATTTCTCCGTCCCGGCGCAGGCCGACGACGTCGTCACCGTGCTGCGCCACCACGGCTTCGAGCGCGGTTACGTGTTCGGCAGCAGCGGCGGCGCGATCATCGTGCTCGACCTGCTGGCGCGGCACGCCGACCGGCTGCTCGGGCTCGTCGCGCACGAGCCGCCGCTGGTGCAGATCCTGCGTGACGGCACCGAGCGGCAGGAGCTCGCGGAACTGGGGCGGATCGCGCGCGACGAGGGGCCGATCCGCGGTTTCGTCGCGCTCGCCGCGATGACCATGCCGAAGCAGGTCCGGTTCTTCCACACCCGAATCGGACGGAGCCTCACCGCCGCCGCCCTGTGGACCGTGCTCCGGGTGCGCGCCGTCCGCGGACGGCCGGCCGGTGGGATGGACCGGTTGATCGGCAACGCCGGCCGGACGCTCCTGGTGGAGCTGCCCGCCAGCATCGAGGGCTACCAGCCGGACGTCGACGCACTGCGTGCGGTGAGCGTGCCGTGGTGTGCGGCCACCGGGCTGGACAGCGTCGGGCGGCCCTACTACCGGCCCGCGCACGTGCTCGGCGACCTGGTCGGCGTGCCGTGCGTCGACTTTCCCGGCGGTCACGTGCCCTACCAGCAGTGTCCGGCGGAGTTCGCCGAGCGCCTGACTACCATCCTGGACGAGTTCGCGGTCGTCGGCGAAAGGGAGTGAGCGGTGGCGGAACCGAGCAGGGCCGCGCTCAGCCGGGACCGCATCGCCGTCGCCGCACTGTCCCTGATCGACCGGATCGGGCTGGCGAAGTTCTCCATGCGCAAGCTCGGTGTCGAGCTGGGCGCCGACCCGATGGCCGCCTACCGGCATTTCACCGACCAGGAGGACCTGTTCGACGGGATCGCCGAAACGCTGTTCGACGAGTGCGACTCGGCCTCCCTGCCGTGGGACGGGCCATGGCGGGAACTGGCCGAACAGTCGTGCCGGCGGATGCGGGACGTGCTGCTGGCGCACCCGCACGCCGTGTCCGTGTTCGCCACCCGGCCGGTGCGGTCGCCCGCCGCGATCGACACGGGCAACCGGATGATCGCGGCACTCCGGGACGCCGGCTTTCCGCCGGCCCTGGCCCTGCAGGTCACCCGCTGCCTGCGCGAGTTCACCATCGGGCACGTGCTCACGCTGACCGTGGTCACGCTCGGCGGGCAGCGGCGCAGCCGGAAACCGGCGCCCGGCTCGCCGGACTACAACCTGCTCGCCGAGAGCGCCGACGGCGCCGCGATCGACGCGCACTTCGACGTCGGGCTGACCGCCATGCTGGACGGCTTCGAGCGGATGTCGACGCGGCCTCGAGCCTGACCTCCTAGCTTCGGCTGGTGATCGTTCATACGTTGATCTACCGGTTCCCGGACAGGGTCGCCGACGCCGAGCGGGACCGGTTCTTCGCCGAGATGCGGGCGGCCGCGCTCGGGTCCGGCCTGGTGCTGGCATTCGGTTCCGGCGCGCACCAGCGGTTGCCCGCCGACCGCGCGGCGCACGGCATGACGGCCAGCACCGTCGTCCAGTTCGCGTGCCCGGATTTGGCGGCCCTGCGGACGTTCTCCGAACTGCCGCACGTGCACGCCCTGATCGATACGTGGCGGGACCGGACCGGGTACCGGGCCGCCTACGCGAACCACGAGCGGCTGCTGGGCGGGCTCGGATGACGCCCGTCGCCCTCGTCACCGGTTCGGTGTCCGGCATCGGCGCCGCCGTGGCACGGCGGTGCGCGGCGCGCGGCATGCGGGTCGTCGTCAACTCGGTGCGGTCCGTCGACGCTGGCGAGGCGTTCGCCGCCGAACTGCCGGACGCGATGTACGTGCGCGCCGACGTGTCCGTTCCCGCCGACGTGGCACGGTTGGTGGCGTGCGCCGTGGACCGCTACGGGCGGATCGACCTGCTGGTCAACAACGCCGGTGTCACCCGGTCGATCCCGCACCAGGACCTGACCGCCGTCACGCCCGCCGTGTGGCGGGAGATCCTGGACGTCAACGTCATCGGCACGTGGCAGACCACGGTCGCCGCCATGCCCTACCTGGTCCGCTCCCGCGGCGCCGTGGTGAACGTCTCGTCGATCGCCGGCAGCCGGCCCGCGGGCAGCTCGATCCCGTACGCCGTGAGCAAAGCGGCCGTCGAACACCTGACGCGGCTGCTGGCCGGGGTGGTCGGACCGGAGGTGCGGGTCAACGCCGTCGCACCCAGCCTCACCGACACCCCGTGGTCGCGGCGGTCGCCGGAGTTCGCGGCCGTCGCCGAGCGGGTCCGCCGGCTCGCGCCGCTGCGCCGGGTGGCGCTGCCCGACGACGTGGCGCACGCCGTGCTGGCCCTGGTGGACGCCGCCTACACGACGGGGGAGACGCTGCTCGTCGACGGCGGCGCACACCTGGTCAGCTGAGGTAGCTACGCCGGCACGGCCACCTGGTCGGCTGACGCCGCTACGCCGGCACGGCCAGCACCACGCTGGACGGGGCCGCCGTCGCGATCGTCGCCGTGTGCCGGAGGCCGGCCTCGGCCAGCAGGGCCACGATCTCCCGCTCGGTCCGGCCCCGGCCCCTGGTCAGCGCCATCGCCGTGATGTCCATGAACTTGCCGGGGTGCGGTACGTCGCCGTCGGGCAGCACCGGGTCGACCAGGATCACGCGGCCGTCCGGTGCCACCGCGTCGCACACCGTGCGCAGCACGCGGACGGCGTCCGGGTCGGGGATCTGGTTCACGACGTGCGACAGCAGGTAGGCGTCGCCGCCGGGCGGCACGGCCGTGAAGTAGTCGCCGCCGACCAGCTCCGCGCGATCCGCCACGCCCGCGTCGGCCAGCGTCTTCGCCGCACGCTCCACGACGGCGGGCACGTCGAACACGACACCGGTCAGCCGTGGGTGGCGGGTCAGCGCCGCCGCCAGGAACCGGCCGTCCGCCCCGCCGACGTCCACCAGGCGCCGCACCGACGACAGGTCGTGGGCGTCCAGGGCGGCCTGGTGCACGTGCCCGATGGCGCTGCCCATGGCGCCGGCGAACAGCCGCGCGTGGTCGGGATGGGCCGCCAGGTAGGTGGGCAGGTCGGTGCCGTGCACGTGGTCGAACGCCGGTTCGCCGGTGCGCACCGTGTGACCGATGCCGGCGAACACGTCCCGGATGAACGGCATGCCCTGCATGCGGAAGACGTCCCGCAACGAACCGTCCACATCGGACCGCAACGTTTCGGACATCTCGGTCTGCCCGAACACGCCCGGTGCCACCTCGGTGAACACGCCCCTGCTCGCCACCGCGCGCAGCGCCCGGTGCAGCATCTCCGGGTGCGCGCCGACCCGGTCGGCGATCTCGGCGACCGGCAGCGGGCCGTCGGCGACCTGGTCGGCCACGTTCAGGTCGGCCAGCTCGCTGAGCAGGTAGCCCAGCCGGACACCGTTCTGGTAGTCCATCATCCGCACCATCGGCGACGTCACACTCACTGTCCTTTCGGCCGGGACGGCACGAGCCGCCCGTTCACGTAGTCGATCACCCTGGCCGGGGTCGTCATGGTGTCGATGTCATCATCGGGGATCCGGATGCCGAACCGTTGCTGCAATGTCGTCACGATCTCGTACACGGCCAGCGAGTCGAAGCCCAGGTCGGTGAACTCGACGTCCGCGGCCGACTCGACGAGCGCGTGAATGTCGCCCGCGCACTCGCCGACGACCGACCGCAGGTCGGTGAAGGTGAACCGTTGTGTCATGCCCCGACTGTGCGCACCGCTGCTCGCGGGTGCCTTGAGCCGGCCTCGATCACCCGTCGAGCCGGGCGGCCGACCGTGGCGGGCGGTCATGGCGATGGTCGTCCGGCGGAGGGAGACCAGCGGTGAGGGCGGCAACGCGGCGCGGGAGCCGGCTGCTCGGCGTCGGCGGCTACCGGCCGAGACGGGCGGTGGCCAACGCGGAGCTGTGCGCCCGGATCGATTCGACGCCGGACTGGATCGAGAGCCGGTCGGGCATCGTCTCCCGCGGCTTCGCCGACGCCGACGAGACCCTGGAGGTGATGGCCGCCGCCGCCGGCACCAGGGCGCTCGCGGCCGCCGGGCTGGCACCGGGCGACGTCGACTGTCTCCTGGTGGCGACCACGTCCGACCGGGTGCAGGTGCCGCAGCTGTCCGCGCGGGTGGCCCGGGAACTGGGCCTGCCCCGGGCGGGCGGGTTCGACGTGCTCGCCGCGTGCGCCGGGTTCTGCCACGGCATCGGCGTCGCCGGTGACCTCGTGGCACTGGGCAGCGCCGACCACGTGCTGGTCGTCGGCGTCGAGCGGATGACCGACATCGTCGGGCCGGACGACCGCACCACGGCGTTCCTGTTCGCCGACGGGGCGGGCGCCGCCGTCGTCGGCCCGTCCCCGACCCCCGGCATCGGGCCGACCGTGCGGGGCATCGACATCGCCTCCACCGCCGCACTGGGCATGACGGACGAGCCCACGCCGGTGCTGTCGATGGACGGCAGGCGGGTGTTCCGCTGGGCCGTCGAGGAGGGCGTGCCGGCCTGCCGCCGTGCACTGGACGCGGCCGGCGTCGATGTCGACGATCTGGCGGCGTTCGTGCCGCACCAGGCGAACCTGCGCATCGTCGACGTGCTCGCCACGCGGCTGGCACTGCCGGCGCGGGTGGTCGTGGCCCGGGATGTCGTGGACACCGGCAACACGTCCGCCGCCTCGGTGCCGCTGGCGCTGGCGCGCCTGCTGGCCGACGGCGCCGTGCCGTCCGGCGCTCCCGCGCTGCTGTTCGGATTCGGCGCCGGACTCAACTACGCCGGTCAGGTCGTCCTGCTGCCGTGACGGTTTTCCCGGGAATGCGCGCCGCCGCACTTTCGGTCCGGCGCGGGGTGGCAAATGTCCAGGACATTCTGCTGGCAAGACAATGACAGTCGGCTCGGTGAATGTCCGGCCGGTTCGAGCCGTGGATATGCTGTCCGGTGTGACTCCGATGGAGTTACCCTGCCGCAGGTATGCGGATTCCCGCTGTTCGCCCGGATAGTGCGGACAAATGGTTCCCGGTCCCGAGAAGGGAAAACAATGCGAATTCAGGTGCTCGGCCAGTTCGTGATGGCCGCCGACGGCGATTCCGGCACCGCGGTGCCCACCGCGCGGATGCCGAAGAAGATGCTCGCGCTGCTCGCGGTGAACGCGGGCCGGATGGTGCAGTCCCACTCGCTCATCGCGGAACTGTGGGACGATTCACCACCGAAAAGCGCGACCACCACCCTGCAGACCTACATCCTGCACGTCCGCAAACGGCTCGGCGAGTCACTCGGCATGCCACCGGGCGCCGTCGCCGACCGGATGCTCACCACACGCAGCCTCGGCTACTGCCTGCACGTTCCAGCGGCCGACCTGGACGTGCACGAGTACCACCGGCTGGACGCGCTGGGCCTGCGGTCGCTGCGCGAGGGCGACGGCCACGCCGCCGTCGCCCGTTTCCGGCAGGCGCTGGCCCTGTGGCACGGCACTCCGCTGATGGACGTCGACCACGGCCGCCTGCTCACCGCCGAGGTCGCGCAACTGGAACAGTCCCGCATCACCACGCTGGAACGCTGCATCGAGACCCAGCTGCGGCTGGGCCAGCACCGGGAGATCCTCGGTGAACTGGCGTCCCTGGTGCGCAGCCACCGGTTCAGCGAGTCGCTGCACGCCACGTACATGGTGGCGCTGCACCGGTCCGGGTGGCGGGCACGTGCCCTGGAGGTGTTCCGGCAGCTGCGTGACTCCATGGTGGAGGAGTTGGGCGTCGAGCCGACACCGCGGCTGCACCAGCTGCAGGCCGCGATCCTGTCGTCCGCACCGCAGCTGGACGAGATGTACGAACCCGTGTGACTGGACCGGTTTTCCAGCCGTGTTCGAGTTCCGGGCCGGACGCTCGTCGGGTGAATCGACGCGTTGTGATGACCGGGATGGCCGTGCTGGCGCCCGGCGGGCCCGGCACCAAGGGCTTCTGGGATCTGCTCACGTCGGGTCGCACGGCGACCCGTGGGATCACCTTGTTCGACGCGACCGGGTTCCGTTCCCGGATCGCCGCGGAATGCGACGTCGACCCCGTCGCCCTCGGTCTCACACCGGCCGAGACCGCTCGGCTGGACCGGGCGGCACAGTTCGCTCTGGTGTGCGTGCGCGACTGTGTGCCGGGCAGCATGCTCGACCTGGACCGCACCGATCCGTACCGGGTCGGCGTCAGCGTCGGCAGCGCCGTCGGCTGCACGGCGAGCCTGGAACGCGAGTACCCGATCGTCTCGCACGGCGGCCGTGACTGGCACGTCGACGCCGGCCGCCAGTCACCGCACCAGTTCGACTACTTCGTACCCAGCTCGCACGCTGCCGAGGTGGCACGGGAGGTCGACGCGCACGGACCGGTCGCGCTCGTGTCGTCCGGCTGCACGTCCGGGATCGACGCCGTCGGCCACGCCGCCCGGCTGATCCGTGAGGGCACCGTGGACGTCATGGTCGCCGGCGCCACCGACGCCCCCGTCTCGCCGTTGGCCGCGGCGTGTTTCGACGCGATCCGGGCCACGTCACCGCACAACGACGATCCCGCCGGTGCGAGCCGGCCGTTCGACCGCACCCGGGACGGGTTCGTGCTCGCCGAGGGTGCCGCGATGTTCGTGCTGGAGGCCGAGGAACACGCCCGGCGGCGCGGCGCGCACGTCATCGCCGAGATCGCGGGCTACGCGGCTCGCTGCAACGCCTACCACATGACCGGCCTGCGCCCGGACGGCACCGAGATGGCCGCCGCGATCGGCGCCGCCCTGGACCAGGCGGCCGCCGATCCGTCCGATGTGGACTACGTCAACGCGCACGGCTCCGGGACCCGGCAGAACGACCGGCACGAGACGGCCGCGTTCAAACGCGCGCTCGGCGAGCACGCCTACCGGGTGCCGATCAGTTCGATCAAGTCGATGGTCGGCCACTCGCTGGGCGCGATCGGGTCGATCGAGATCGCGGCGTGCGCGCTGGCCATCGAGCACGACGTCGTCCCGCCGACGGCCAACCTGCACGAGCCGGACCCGGAGTGCGACCTGGACTATGTGCCGCTGGTGGCCCGCGAGTGGCCGGTGACGACGGCCCTCACCGTGGGCAGCGGGTTCGGCGGCTTCCAGAGCGCCCTGGTGCTGCGGGCGGCGGCATGAACGTCGTCGTGACGGGCATCGGTGTGGTGGCGCCCACCGGCGTAGGCGTCGCGGACTTCTGGGCGGCCACGCTCGCCGGCCGTTCGGGCATCGCACCGCTGCCGCCTGCCGGCCGGGCCGGCCGGATCAGCGGGTTCGATCCCGCCGAGCACCTGCCCAGCAGGCTGCTGCCGCAGACCGACCGGGTGACCCGGCTCGCCCTGGTCGCCGCCGACCTGGCGTTGGCCGACGCCGCCGTCGATCCGGCCGACCTGCCCGAGTACGGCGTCGGGGTGGTCACGTCGAACGCGACGGGCGGTTTCGAGTTCACCCACCGCGAGGTGGGCAAGCTGTGGCGGGAGGGCCCGCAGCGGGTGAGCGCGTACGAGTCGTTCGCGTGGTTCTACGCCGCCAACACCGGCCAGATCTCGGTGCGGCACGGCACGAAGGGCCCCGGGGCCACGCTGGTGGCCGAGCAGGCGGGTGGATTGGACGCCATCGGGCACGCGCGCCGGTTGGCCGGCCGGGACGCCCAGGTGGTGGTGGCCGGCGGCGTCGAGTCGTCGCTGGACCCGTGGGCGTGGGCGTCGCACCAGGCGTCCGGCCGGATCACGACAGCGGACTACCTGCCGTTCGACGAACGGGCGTCCGGTTACGTCCCGGGGGAGGGCGGCGCGATCCTGGTCGTCGAGACGGCGTCGCACGCGGCAGCCCGCGGTGCGCCGCACGTGTACGGCGAGCTCGCCGGCTTCGCCGCGACCTTCGGGTCGGCCGACGCGCTGCGGCAGGCCGCCGTGCTCGCACTGGCCGACGCCGGACTGTCCACAGTAGACGTAGACGTGGTGTTCGCGGACGCCGCCGGGTCACCCGAGCCGGACCGCGCCGAGTCGGCGGTCATCGCGGATCTGTTCGGGCCGCACGGGTTGCCGGTGACGGCACCGAAGGCGGCGGTCGGCCGTCTCTACGGCGGCGGTGCACCGCTGGACGTCGTGACGGCGCTGCTGGCGTTGCGCGACGGGCTGGTGCCGCCCACCGGTCCGGTGCGCCGTGCCGCACCGGCCCACCGCATCGACCTGGTGTGCGGGACCCCGCGTGCGCTGCCGATGCGCACGGCGCTCGTGTTGGCCAGGGGACATGGCGGATTCAACTCGGCGCTGGTCGTCCGGGACGTGTCGAAGGAGCAGGGATGAACACCGTGACCATGGCCGATCTGCGGCGCATTCTGGTCGACTGCGCGGGCGAGGGCGAGCCGGCCGGCGACATCAGTGACATCGCGTTCACCGAGCTGGGCTACGACTCGCTGGCGCTGATCGAGACCGCGGCCCGGCTCAAGCAGGAGTTCGGCGTCACGATCACCGACGACCAAGTGACGGAACTGGCGACGCCGGCCGCGCTGCTGGCCGCCGTCAACGCCGTGCACCGCACCCACCACGCGGTGGTCGTGCCGGCACCGGCCGACGCGGTCTACGCGATCCTCGCCGACGTCACCCCGGCACCCGCGCTGTTCGCGGCGCCCGTGCACTACCGGCACATCGAGCGTGCCGAGCACCGGGAACGGTTCCGGATCTGGGTGCTGGCGGCCGGGGAGGTGGCCAACTGGACGTCGGTGCGGCGGCTGGACCCGGTGCGCCGGGTGATCGAGTTCGAACAGGAGCAGCCGCACCCCCTGGTGCTGCGCATGCGTGGCGAGTTCCGGGTCCTGGAACGGGACGGGCACGCCGAGGTCCTGCTGGACCACGAGTTCGTCGCCACCGACGACGCCGCTGCCGCCGTCGTCGAGCAGGCGACGGAGGCCAACAGTACGGCGCAGCTGGCCGCGCTGCGCGGGCTCGCCGCGCTGCCGCTCGCCGACCTGCTGTGCACCGTCACGGACTCCGTGGACGTCCGCGGTACGGCGGCCGACGCCTACGAGTTCGTGCGGGACGCCGGGCGGTGGCCGGACCGGTTGCCGCACATCGGGTCCGTGCGCGTCCGGGAGGCGGGCGACGGCGTGCAGCACCTGACGAAGGAGGTCGACGGCCACGTCACCACGTCGGTGCGGCTGTGCTTCCCGCACGACCGGATCGCGTTCAAACAGACCACGCCACCCGGGCACCTCCTGGGCAACGCCGGGCAGTGGACGTTCACGCCGACGGCGACGGGCTGCACGGTCGCCGTGCGGCACACCGTGCTGCTGCACCCGGACGCACCGGCCGGCACGCGTGCCGCGATCGCCGCGACCGGTCGGCTGACCCTGTTGGGCGCCAAGGACTTCGCCGAGCACCGGGCGTCGGCGTGACACCGCTGCGCACGCCGCCGCCCCGCCTGGAACGCGTCGGTGAACAGGTGTACGCGTTCGTGCAGCCGCCCGGCGGGTGGTGCCTGAACAACGCCGGCATCCTCACCGGTGGTGTGCTGATCGACACGGCCGCCACCGAGACCCGGGCGCGGCTGCTGCGGGCCGCGGCCGACGCGGTCACCGAACGACCCGTACACACGGTCGTGAACACGCACTTCCACGGCGACCACACGTTCGGCAACGGCCTCGTCGGCGACGGGGTGACGGTCGTCGCGCACGAGCTGACCAGGCACGACATGGCGGTCACCGGCCACGGCATGACACGGCTGTGGCCGGAGGTCGCCTGGGGCCGGGTCGCACCGGACCTGCCCACGGTCACCTTCACCGACCGGCTCACGCTGCACCGGTGCGACCCGGCCGTCGAACTGGTGCACGTCGGCACGGCGCACACCACCGGCGACGTCGTGGCGTGGCTGCCCGACGAGCGCGTGCTGTTCACCGGCGATGTCGCGTTCTCCGGTGGCACGCCGTACCTGCTGATGGGATCGGTCGAGGGCAGCAGGCGCGCGCTGGACCGGCTGCGCGCGCTGGACCCGCGGGTGGTGGTGTGCGGGCACGGGCCGGTCGCCGGTCCGGAGGTGCTGGACACGGTGGAGTCGTATCTGGCCCTGGTGCACCGGCTGGCCGTGCGCGGCATGGCCGCCGGGCACGACCCGCTGCGCGTGGCGCGCGACGCGGACCTGGACGGGTTCGGGATGCTGCGCGACTCCGAACGCCTGGTGGCCAACCTGCACCGCGCGTACGCGGAACTGCACGGCGCCGCGCCGGGTGAGCCGCTGGACGT
>DASZXM010000205.1:0-6786 GCA_035546415.1 Pseudonocardiaceae bacterium | reverse complement strand
GCCGGCAGCACGCCGATGGGGGTGGTCAGCTGGGCCGTGGGCGTGGCCTGCAGTTACGGCCGACTCGTCCGATCCACGCAAGCCACTCTAGTCACGCAGAGATCCGAAACCGGCCCGGCTGGAGCCGGCAGGCGCCCGAGCGAAGTGGACGTCGGGCCCATATGTGCAGGTCATCCCCGGTTTTGAGGGCCTAGCGCGCCGTCTGAGCCTGATCATTGTAAGCTCGGCGCCGCGTCATCATACGCTCCACATCGGAGTGACCTTCGTTCCAGCAAAGAGGCCCAAGTTGATCAACACGGATGCCCCGCCTCCCTCGGACCGGAACGGCTGGTTCAAGAGCAGCCATTCCAGTACCAACGGCACCTGCGTCGAGATCAAGTTCGACACCGGCGCCGTACTGGTGCGCGACAGCAAGGACCGACGCGATGATCGGCCCATCCTGTGCATCTCGTCGAAGGAGTGGCACTCGTTTCTCGCTGCCATCTGATCTGAGCCAGGGCGTTCTTGAGCGTGGCCGGCGCTGGTGACCAGCGCCGGCCACGCGGATTTGTGCCGGATACGAACAGCGGATCAGCCCGACGCCCAGATCAGCGGTCCGAGCGGCGGCGGTGCAGGGTGAACTTCTCGAACACCGACAGCTCGCCGGACGGCTTGTTCACGTTGTAGTACGTGACGTACATCGATGTGGTGTCGCCCGGGTGGCGGCCCGGGTCGACCGTGAACGCCGCGAAGCCGTACGGGTGCTCCAGGTCGCGGACGCCGCTCCACACGGCCTGTTCCTTGGCGTACGTGGACACACGCTTGCCGGACGTCGAGTCCGGCGTCGACGACACGGCCGTGATGACCTTCGCCGTGCCGTCGGTGAAGAAGCTCTGGTTGGTGGTGCCGGAGACACCGCCGCCGCCCAGCACCATGTGCACCGTGCCCTGCGACGAGTCGATCACGTCGGTGCGCGACGACACCGGGTTCGGCGTGAGCGTCTCGCTGCCGGAGACGACGCCGCGGACGGCCAGCGAACGCTCGTAGTCGTGTTCGTGGCCGCAGAGCACCAGGTCGACGCTGTACTTGTCGAACAGCGGCCCGTACTTCTCGCGCAGGCCCAGGTCGGCGCCGTTGGCGTCGGAGGAGCTGACCATCACCTGGTGCATCGCGACGACGATCCAGTCGGTGTCGCGGGACGCGCGGGCCGCGGCGAGGTCCTTGTGCAGCCACGCCAGTTGGCGGCCGCCGGAGTAGCCGTTGATGTAGACGTCACCGCCGTCCTGCAGGCAGTTGTCGTCGTTCTGCAGCACCACGACGTGCACGGAGCCGACGTCGAACGAATACCACAGGCCGGCCAGCTCGGGGTCGGTCTCGACGGAGGGCAGCTTGAAGTACGTCTGGTAGGCGCCCAGGCCGATCGGGCCGTTCCGCTTCTCGATCTCGTGGTTGCCTGCGGCGGGCATCCACGGGCGGAACCGCGCCGAGCGGGTGTTGTTGGTGAAGAAGTTGTTCCACGTGCGGATCCGGTCGACGTCCAGGTTGGCGTAGCAGAGGTCACCGTTGAGCAGGTGGAACAGTGGCGCGACGGTCTCGATGCCGGTGACGATGTCCTTGGACGCGGGCGTCGAGTTGGCGTCCAGGCCGGACGCTGACGTGGCCAGCCAGGTGACCTCGGGGGTGGCCTGGTCGCCGAAGCTGGTGAACGTGAACGGCGCGCGGCCCGACGGCGCCGTGCGGAACGTGCCGGCGTCCGGCGTGCCGCCGTCGTGCTGGACGGCGTAGAGGTAGCCGGTGTTGGGGTGCAGGTGGTCGAGTTCGGCGTGGTGCACCCGGACCGTGCGGCCGGAGGTGCCATCGACGTACGTGCGGGTCTCGGCGGCGACGACGGAGCCGAAACCACCCTCCAGCGTGCCGTAGAGGACCCGCGGCCGGCTGACCGAGCCGTCGGTGATCCACGAGGCGACCATCTGCCGTGCCGGGTCCCTGCCGAACGTCAGGTGCAGGCCTTGGACCGGCGTTGCGGTCGAGCCGCCGGACGGGACGGACGCGGGGCTCGTCGCGGCGACCGCCGTGCCGGAACCGAGCAGGGGCGCGGCGGCCGCGCCGGCACCGAGGAGCCCGAGGGCGCCACGGCGGGAAACGGTGAACTTCGCGTCGTCGGACATCGGCGCTCTACCTCCAGGCTCGGGAACGGTCGAAACCTAAGAGGGATGGGCGACGTCGCTGTGAACACGGTCTTGCGCCGGGGTGAAGCATGCACGCCGGCGCATGTGCCGGACATGAACGGTCAGCGCTCGTCCTGGGGCAGCAGGGAACCCAGTGGGCCCAGGTCGATGTCCAGGTCGTCGCGGTCGACGCCGAAGTGTTCGCACAGTTCGGTCACCCGCCGGTCCAGCAGGAACAGCGACATGCCCAGGCGCTCGACCTGGTCGTCGGTGAGCGTGCCGCCCTCGACCCGGCGCAGGACCTGCCGTTCCACCAACTGCCGGAGCAGTTCGACGACCGTCAGCACCAGGGACGCCAGGCCGCGTTCCACGGACTCCGGGTCCGCGTCGATCCGGCGGGGTCGCAGCTCACCCATGGAACGCCTCCAGTGCCGCGACGGACGACACCACGGCCCGCAGCGACACCCGCACCAGGTCGACGTCGTCGATCGCCAGCACCACGTCACCGCTGATCACCACACCACCGGCGAGCACCCGGTCCAGCAGGTCGACCAGCGACACCCGCCTGCCGTCGTACACGGGCTCGGTCACGGGTCACCGCCCAACCCGGCGAACGAGTACGCCGGCCACGGGCCGGTGACCGCGAGGCGCAGGCCCGGCCGGTCGCCCAGGTCGGCGGCCAGCCGGGTGAACTCCGCCGCGCGCCCGTCGTCGACCAGGTAGGCGCCGTTCCGCAGCATCACCGCCCGCTCACCGGTCAGCCGGCTGTCCTGCACCGGATGCAGCCGCGCGGCCACCGCGACCGCGGACAGCGCTGCGTGCACGTCGGCCGCGTCCTTTCCGGCGACGCGGGACGCGGCGAGCTGGTCCCGCCGCTGCCGCAGGTACGCGGCGCCGGACGTCGGCTCGACGGGGCCGGCCGGGTCGTCGCGGTAGACCTTCACGCCCCACTCGGCGCGGTCGGCCAACTGCCGGAGAACGGCCGTCAGGTCGCCCTCCCGGGACGTCAGCCAGGCCCGCACCCGGTCGTCGTCCAGGTACACCGTGGCCAGCCGGGCGGGCATCGCGACACCGGCACCCGCGACGGCCCGCACCACGGTGTCGTGCGCGCGCGCCGTCGCGGCGAGCCAGTCGATGTCCTCCAGGTTCCGCGTCAACGCCTCCTCGCCGAACGATTCCAGGTCGACCGTGCCGCCCACCGCCGTCAGGCCCTGCCACGGGATCAGCCGCACCTGCTCGGCGGCGACGCCGACCACGCCGTCGAGGTCGGCCTGCCGGACGCCGGTGGCGACCGCGTACAGCCACACCGCCGTCCCGGCACGCACCGCCGTCCCGGCACGCACCGCCGTCCCGTCATTCACCGCTGTCCCGTCACTCATCGCCGGCCTCCAGTTCCGCGATCCGCCGGCGCAGCTCGCGGTTGTCCCGTTCCAGCCGGCCCGCCTGGCTGGTGAGCCACGGATCGTCGGTCCACCAGTCGATGCCGACCTCCTTGGCCGTCTCCAGGGACGCGACGACGAGCCGCAGCTTGATCGTCAACAGCTCGATGTCGAGCAGGTTGATCTTGATGTCGCCGGCGATCACGAGTCCCTTGTCCAGCACCCGTTCCAGGATGTCGCCGAGGTTGGTCGACTGGTGCCCGCCGGGCATGGCCGCGGGCGTGCGTTCCAGGCCGGTCACGAGGCCTCCTTGCCGTTCGGGCGGCCGCGCAGGTAGCGCTGGGTCCGCCGGTAGGCCCGCAACCGGCCGGCCGCGTCCAACTCGACCTGGTACAGGGCCAACATGTCCGACGTCGCCGGCACCCGGCGCTCCTCGACGGTCTCGATGCCGACCAGCCAGCCTTTCTCCGCGGGTTCCACCGACGTCACCGACATCGGCTGTTTCGCGATCAGGCTGGTCAACTGCTCGACCGCCGCTGTCGCGGCGTCCGCCGCTGACAGCCGCCGGGTCCGCTTCGGCGTGTTCTCGTCGTCATGTCGCCTGGTCGGCACGTGATCACCTCCCACTCACCGGGCGCGCATCCGGTCGAGCACGGTCTGCTGGATCTCCCGGTGCTCGGCCGCGGAGATGTCACCCGCCTCGTAGGCGTCGTCGGCGGCCTCCAGTGCCCGCCGGATCGACGCCGGGTCGCGCAGCTCCTGTTCCACCCGCTGCCGGATCACCTCGGCCAGGGACACCACGCCGCGTACCGGCGCCAGCGGCCACAGCAGGATCGACGACACCAGTCCCATCAGGCCTCCTGCCCCTGGGTGGTGATGACGAAGTCGTACGCCGCCAGCGGTCCGAGCAGGCGCACGTCCACCCGCCCGGACCACTCGTCGGCCAGTCGGCCGACGGCCTCCTCCAGATCGCCCTGCCGGGCGATCTCGGCGAGGAACGCGACGTGCGCCGCGTCGTGCTCGTGGGTGGGTTCACGGACCGAGATCCGCAGGGCGTGGCCGTCGAGCGCGTGGACGACCTGCTCGGTGTCGTGCGCCCGTTTGCCGGCGATGGCCTGCTCGATCAGCTCGCCGAGAGCGATCCGGTCCTGCCGGCCGGCGTCCTCTGACACGCCCCGGATACGTTCCCGCAGCCGCGCGGCGTCCGGGTTCTCGGCGAGCACCTCGCGCAGCACCGCGTCCTGCTGGTACCTGGCCTTGACCACGTACTGGGCCTTGCCGTCCAGGTCCTCCAGCGCGGCGGCGAAGTCGTCGTGGTGCTCGGCGAGCAGCTCCGTGCGGACCGCGGTCTCGTCCCGCAGCACCGCGCCGAACCGGATCGGCAGCACCGGCAGTTCGGTGGCCGTGGCGTCCAGCAGGCTCGCGTAGGCGGTGAGGTCCTCGGGGGTGCCCAGCGGCCGGCCGTTCGGCGTGACGGGACTGACGAGCGCCGCGATGTCGCCCTCACGGATCACGGTGACATGACCGGGTGGGTCGCCGACGCCCTGGACGTCCTCGGCGACGTGCACGTCGGCCGGCACGATGCCGTAGACGTACAGATTGGACTGGCCGCGTGTGCGGCGGTGCTTCGCCATGTCACCGACCCCTTCGCCGCGAGCTGGTCTGCTGCTCGTCCTCGATGTCGTCGTCGGTGTCATGGTCCGTGTCGTCGTCGCCGATGAAGTCGCGCAACTTCTCGCCCGCAGCCTCCAACGCACCCTTCGTCCGCGACTTGGCGCCGCCCTCGTTCATGTCCTCGATCAGGTCGGGCAGGCCCTTCGGTTCGTTGTCCGAGATCTCCAGCCGGTTGACCGCCTCGGCGAACCGCAGGTACGTGTCGACGCTGGCCACGACGATCCGGGCGTCGATCGTCAGCAGTTCGATGCCGACCAGGGACACCCGCACGTACGCGTCGATCACCAGGCCCTTGTCCAGGATGGTGTCGATCACGTCGGCCAGGCTGGACGCGGTGGGCCGCTCCACTCCCCCGCCGCTCGGTTGCACAGCTGTCGTCATCGGGCGCCTCCTCGGGCCGGACGGCGGCGCCGCCGCGGCTGCTCGTCCTCGTCGGTGTCCTCGTCGACGTCCTCGTCGGTGTCCTCGTCGGTGTCCTCGTCGGTCTCGCTGTCGGTGTCCGCCGCTGTGTCCTCGCCGTAGTCCTCGTCGGGGCGTTCCTCGTCGACGACCTGGCCGTCGCGGATCTCGCCGTGCCAGCCCTCGACCTCGTCGGCGCGCAGGACCTCGTGCACCATCACCTGGCGGCGGAAGTGCTTGAGTTCCAGGCGGACCCGGCGACCCTGGGCGCGCCAGAGGTTTCCGGTCCGCTCGAACAGGCCCTGCGGGTGGTACTCCAGCACCAGCAGCACGCGCGTCAGGTTCGGTGCCAGCTCGTGGAACGTCACCGCGCCGTCGACGTGTCCCTTGGGTCCCTTGGACCGCCACACGATCCGGTCGAACGGCACCTGCTCGGTGATCGTCGCCTCCCACGTCCGGTGCGACCAGAACACCTGTGCCTTCCAGGTCAGTTTCTCGTCACTGACCTGCTCGACGTTCTCGACCTTCTTCATGTAACTGGGAAAGTTCGTGAACCGCGTCCAGGTGTCGTACACCAGCCGGATGTCCGCCCCGATGTCGACCTGTTCGACGATGTTCGTGACCTTGAGGCCCTTGGCCCCACCCGAACCGCCGAACGCACCGCGGATCTTCTCCATGACCTGGTGGGCACCGCCCTTCAGCGCACCCGTGACCGCCCCGGCCGTGACCGAACCGGGCTTGGCCCCGGTCACGGCCGACAGCAGCCCGCCGCCTTTCCCGTCGCCGGACGAGTAGTCGGTCAGCCGGCCCGTCGTGTCGTTCACCCACTTCGTGGCCGACGACACCGCCCGGTTCGCGACGGCGCCGGCCAGTCCCCGGACGGCTGTCTTCACCAACTCGTCCCGCACGGGGCCGGTGGTTGACTTCGTGGCTTTGGACGCGGTCTTGCGCAACGACTGCGTGGCCATCGCCGTCACCTCCCGGTACGGCGGACCGGGGAACGACCCGAACCGGACCGTGCCGACGTGCGCGCCGATGTCCGTTCCGGTGTCCGTTCCGGTGTCCGTTCCGGTGTCCGTGCCGGTGTCCGTGCCGACGTCGTGGTCCGGCGCCGACGCGGCGCCTCGTCGTCGGACTCCCGTCGGCGGGTCGATCGGCGCTCGGTGGGCTCACTGTCGTCATCGGAC
>DASZXM010000204.1:0-18292 GCA_035546415.1 Pseudonocardiaceae bacterium | reverse complement strand
CGCAACGCCGTGCGCAGCTCATCCGGCGCGATCGTGTCGCCTTCGAGGTAGCGCATCAGCAGTTCCTCGTCGGTCTCGGCGATCGCTTCCAGGAGTTCAAGCTTGCGCGCCTCGACCTCGTCGGCCATGGCGGCCGACAGGTTCGCGAGGGCGTCCGGCATCACGTCGTCGATGCCTGACTCGGTGGACTCGTGGGTTGACTCTGCGGGCGTCGGCCCAGATTGGGTCATGAAGTCGTCTGCAGTTCGTAGTAGGGGTTGTAGAGGACCTTGTGGCCGTCACGCATGGCCATCCGGCCGGTGACCTTGATGGTACGACCCGGCTCGATTCCCGGGATGCTCCGACGCCCGAGCCACACCAAAGTGACCCCTTCGGTACCGTCGTACAGCTCGGCCTCGAGCGTGGCGTTCGCGTCCTTGGGACACAGCTCCACGCTGCGCAGCCGACCACGCACGGTCACTTCCTGGCCGCAGTGGCAGTTCCGGGCCGGCATGGCGCCGGCCTCCTCGGCTTCTCGGGACAGGTCATCGGCATCCAACTCAGCGACGTCACTGCTCAGCCGACGCGCCAGGCGACGCCAGTAGCCTTCCTTCGCGGTGGACATCCTCGTGCTCCCGTAGTGGTGGGGCCGCCCCGACTCGGCCCGTGCAACCGCCAGGGTAACCGCGGGAGAGCCCGGCTGAACCCCCTGTTGGCAGGATGATCCAGGTGACGATCCCACCGGTGCGCCGAGCGGCCGACACGGCGGTGATTCTGCCCGGAACGGGCTCCGACGAGGTGTTCGTGCGGAAGGTGTTCGAGAGTCCACTGACCAGCGCCGGCCTGCGGTTGGTGGCGCCGCGACCGTGCCAGGGCAGCGAGCTCGCCGAACGCCATCTCGCCGATCTGGACGCGGCGGCCGACCGCTACGGCCCGATCGTGGTGGGCGGCATCTCACTGGGCGCGCACCTCGCCGCCGAATGGGCGGCCGCCCACCCGGAGCGGTGTGCCGGCCTGCTGCTGGCGATGCCCGGCTGGTACGGACAGCCGGGTGAGGCGCCGGGGTCGGTGGCGGCGCGGATCAGCGCGGACACCGTCGTCGCCGACGGCATCGACGCGGCGTTGGCGACCGCGACCCGGGGCGTGCCGGAGTGGCTGGCCGTCGAGCTGGACCGGGCGTGGCGGCGGGCGGGCGACGGCCTGGTCGACGCGCTGCGGGTCGCGGTGCACCGGCCGGCACCCACGCTGGAGCTGCTCGGCCGGATCGCGGCGCCCGCGGGCGTCGCGGGCTGCGTCGACGACCCGGTTCACCCGTTCGCGATCGCGCGGGCGTGGACGGCGGCGCTGCCAGCGGCCGAGCTGCGGTCGCTGACGTTCGCCGAACTCGGCGCGGACCCGTCGACACTGGGCCGCCGGGCACTAGCCGGCCTGGACGTCCGGATGGGCCTTCGGGTACAGGATCATGTCGGTGACGACGACCCCGATCACGACGAGCGTCGAGACACCGGCCAGCAGCAGCGGTGACGCGGCGGCACCGACCGGGATCAACGCGGCCAGCACGGCCAGTGCGACGAGCCGGGACCAGGACAGGTTGCCGAACACGGCCCGCTTGAACAGCAGGTGCCCCGCCAGGAACAGCGCGGGACCGCCGAGCACGGTCGCGGTCAGCGCGGCCGAGCCGTGGCCCAGCGGGTGCGCGATGACCCGCTCGTCGGCCACGGCCGTCACGATGATCCCGGCGACCATCGGCAGGTGGTGGTACGTGTACGCGGACCGGCCGAGCCGGCCCGGGTCGGTGGACGTGGCGATGGCCCGGCTGCTGTCCTCGGCGCTGCGGTCGAAGTAGACCCACCACAGCGCGACGGTGCACAGGAACGCGAGCACGAACGCCGTGACGGTGGGCGCGGTCAGCGACGCGGTGCCCAGCGTCGACCCGGTGTCCAGAATCGACTCACCGAGCGCGATGATCATGAACAGCGAGCAGCGCTCCGCGAGGTGGTCGCCGGCGATCGTCCAGTCGGCGGTGACCGAGCGGCCCAGGAGCGGGACGTAGAAACCGCAGACCGGGGCGGCGAAGTCGACGAAGACGGCGGCGGCGAACAGCGCGTCCCGGGCGGTGCCGCCGGTGAACCCACCGACCAGCCAGCACGCGCCGGACAGCAGCAGCCACGCCATGATCCGCTGGAAGTTCACCAGCAGCCCGGGGTCCCGGCGCACGGCGAACAGCACGAAGCCGGTCCGCCCCCACTGCAGGACGACGTAGGTGACGGCGAAGATCAGCCCACGCTCACCGAACGCCTCGGGCAGCGTCGCGGACACGACGAGGCTGGCCAGCATCACGCCGAGCAGCACGACCCGCACCGCCCGCACGTCCGGGTGCAGCCAGTTCGTCACCCACGCCGTGTACATCCACGCCCACCACACGGCGCACAGCAGCACGACGGCGTGCAGCGCGCCCTGCCACGTCAGGTTCTCGCCGAGGAACCGGGTGAGCTGGGTGACGGCGAAGACGTAGACGAGGTCGAAGAACAGCTCCATGTTGGTGACGCGCTGCTGCCCGTCCACCCGCAGCCGCAGCAGCCGGCTGCGCGGCGCACTCGCCGTCCTGGTTCGACTGGTCACCACAGCGCACAGTATCGGTGCACGTCGGGCTTCAGGGCACCCTGACCAGGATCGCGGTGAGTTCGGTGCGCTGCCGGAAGCCCATCGACTCGTAGAGCCGCACGGCGGCCGTGTTGTCGCGCTCGACGTGCAGGCAGGCGCGCTGCCCCCGGGCGTGGATGCCGGCCACGAGCGCCCGCACCAGGCGGGACGCCAGCCCCTGGCCGCGGTGCTCGACGTCGGTGCACACGGTGCTGATCTCGGTGTAGCCGTCGACCCGGAACCGCTCGCCCGCCATCGCCACGAGCGTCCCGTTCCGCCGCACGCCGACGAACCGGCCCATCTCCACCGACCGGTCCAGGAACGGCCCGGGCCGGGTGCGGCCGACCAGTGCGAGCATGTCGGGCACGTCGGCACGCCCGAGTTCCAGCACGGCGCCGGCCAGCCCGTCGACCGAGGAGTCGACGAACTGCCGGGCGGTCAGGTCGCCCAGCACCGCCCAGTCGGCGGGCGGCGCGGGACGGGGCCTGACCAGCGACCCGTTCAGCAGCACGGTCCGCCCACCGGCCAACGCGGCCACATCGGCGAACACCGACTCGTCGGCGTCGTCGGCCATCGCCATCGCGGGCGTCATCCCCGGCACGTAACGGGCGGCCCTGCCGCGCACCTCGGCGAACCGGGCGTGCGCACCGGCCAGTGACCACCACACGATGTTGTCCAGCGGGTGGGGCACCGATCAGGCTCCGCCGGCCTTGCTGTGCTCGATGTGCTGGGCGATCTGGTCGGGCAGGCTCAGCGGCAGCGGTGTGCGCACCGGCATGGGCTGCTGCCCGCGCACGACGACCGTGTTCCGCACGATGTCGCGCAGTTCCTCCGCGGCCTTCGCCGACGTCTCCTTCGGCCCGGCGGACACGGCCCGCAGCATCCACCGGGGCCCGTCGACGCCGACGAACCGCAGCAGCACGTCGTTGACGAACGCGACGAGTTCGGTGCCCCACTCGCCGTTCTCCTTGCGCACCCGGGCGCCGTCGCCGTGCAGCTGTTCGGCGAGTTCCCGGCTGATCTCCGGCCACAGCTCACCGGACTTCGGCGCGGCGTAGGCGCTGACGGTGAACCGGCCGTTGGGGGTCAGCACGTGCACGGCACGCAGCGGGCCGTTGGGGTCCATCTCGACCTGCACCTGCGACTCGGCGGGCAGCGGCAGCCGGACGGAACCCAGATCCAGCCGGGCCAACTCGTCCTCGGGCGCCTCGTCCTCGTCGAACGGGCCACCGAACTCGCTGTGCACGGCGTCGCCGAGCGGGTAGTCGTAGCCCTCGCCGTAGCCGTAGTCGTCCTCGTAGACCTGATCCCCGTCGACCCGATCCTCGTCCGCGACGTGCCGTCCCCGCTCGCCCCGTTTGAAGATCGCCACCTAAGCCTCCGTCCCCGCTGTGCCCCCGACCAGCGTGGCATGCCCGCCGGTCGAGCCGTAGCCGCCCGCACCGCGCACGCTCTCGGGGAGCGCGTCGACGTCGGCCACTTCACGGAACACCGCGTGCTCGACTCGCTGCACCACCAACTGAGCGATCCGGTCGCCCCGACTGAGCGTGATCGCCGCGCGCAGGTCGTGGTTGACCAGGCAGACCTTGATCTCACCCCGGTAGCCGGAGTCGATGGTGCCCGGGGTGTTCACCACGGACAGCCCGACACGGGCGGCCAGGCCGGAGCGGGGGTGCACGAAACCGGCGTAGCCGGCGGGCAGGGCGATCGCGATGCCGGTGCCCACGACGGCCCGCTCACCGGGCTCGATGCGGACGTCGGCGGTGGTCACCAGGTCCACGCCCGCATCGCCGGGTTGGGCGTACGCGGGTACGGGCACACCGGGGTCGATTCGGGACAGCAACACCTCGACGCTGGACACGGGCGGCGAGACTACCCTGGCCACGTGACCGACAGTGCGAGTGCGGCCGCAAGCGACGCCGCAGCAGCCGACGAAGCGCCTGCGAAAGCCGAGGTGACTACGCAGCCCGGCGGCCGTCCGGTGTACTGGGAGCGCCTGTATCTGCCCTGGTACCACTGGCTGCTGCCGCTGTTCGCGGCCGGCCTGCTCGCGGCCGAGGTGAACATGGGCTACCCGGGCGTGCGGGCCTGGCTGCCGTATGTGATCACGATCCCGTTGACCCTGCTCATCCTGTGGCGCTTCGGCAGCGCCAAGGTGGAGGTGCGGGACGGGGAACTGTGGGTCGGCGACGCGCACCTGCCGCTGCGGTACGCGGGTGAGACGCAGATCATCCCGGGCAACCTGAAGCGCCAGGTGCTGGGCCCGGCGTTCGACCCGGCTGCGTTCGCACTGCACCGCAGCTGGGTGGGCCCGATGGTCTGGATCCACGTGACGGACGAGGCCGACCCGACGCCGTACTGGCTGGTCAGCACCCGCCACCCGGAGCGGCTGGTGGCCGCGATCGAGGCCGGTCGCCCCGCACCGCAGGCCGATGACGACGAGTCGAAAACCACCGACTGACCGGGCACTTTCCGCGCGAACGCGGCTTCGACCCGGCCCACACGGTACTGGGCACTCACCGGATCGGGTGAGTGCCCAGTCGCTTCTTTCCAGCGGATGTGTCGCGCGTGTCAGACCCCGGCGCCGGCCGGGCCCTGGTCAGGCGCAGTCGCGGCAGATGAACTGGCCGTTGTGCTCTTCGGCCAGCCTGCTGCGGTGGTGCACCAGGAAACACTTCGAGCAGGTGAACTCATCGGCCTGCTTGGGCAGCACCTTGACGGTCAGCTCCTCGCCGGACAGGCCGGACAGGTCCGCCCCGGGCAGCTCGAAGTTCTCGTCAGGAGCGTCCGTGTCCACGTCGACGACACCTGACTGGGTCTCGTTGCGCCGGGCCTTGAGCTCTTCGAGGGAGTCCTCTGCCAGCTCATCGGCCTCGCTGCGGCGCGGAGCGTCGTAGTCGGTCGCCATCTTCCTCACCCCTGCGGTCACACGGAAACTTGTGTTGTGCGCTGCTCAACGTCTCAAGGCAGCGTTTTGTGCCCGCCGCCGGAAGTGACGGAGCTCTCGCTGCGCTGACACGGCCGGTCCCCCACCCCCGAAACGATCCGGGTCAAGCCACCGACACGTGGAGCGGGCAGAGGGTAGCCCACTCGTGCCGGTTCCACACCCAGGCTCACCCGGTTGGGTTCAACTCCGTGAGATGGGGAACTCCGGAGGCAACGGATCTCGGGTTGCTGACGTCTCCCGGTACGTGGTGCGATGTGCGGGGTACCTCACCCAGCGCAGCGACGTGATCGCGAACAGCGACAACGGATACAAGTCGAACACGACAGGACCACAACGGGTGATCCAGCTGCACCCGGTCGAGCCGATACGCCTAGGCTGATCGGGACGACGAACAAGCCAGGTAGGCAAGGCTGTCAGACGTGTAGGCACGATGCAGGGGGAGGACGGGCGTGGTCACCGGAGGCTTCACACGGGAGCGCGGGAAGGCGCGGTACCGCAAGCGGAAGCCCATCCCTGCCATCATCATCGTCGTTCTGCTGGGCGTGGCGGTCGTCGTCGTGTGGACAAAGGTCATCGCGAAGGCCTCGGACGTGAACGCGGCGGTGGCGTGCGCCCCGTCGACCGTCCAGCCCACGGTCGCGCCACACAGCAAGGCCAAGCCCCCACAGCCGGGCACGGTCCTGCCGTACAGCGCCCTGGACAAGATCGCTCCCGAACCGGCGAGCGCGGTGAAGATCCAGGTCCTCAACGCCAGCACCCAACGAGGCGCGGCGACCCAGGCGTCCATCCAACTCCAACAGGACGGCTTCCAGGTGGCCAAGCCGGACGAGGACCCGCTGTACCCGAAACAGGACATGAACTGCCGGGGCCAGATCCGCTTCGGCACGAACGGCGAGTCGGCGGCCCGCACGATCAGCCTCCTGGTCCCGTGCACCCAGCTGGTCCGCGACAACCGCCAGGACGCCTCGGTGGACCTGGCGATCGGCAAGGACTTCACCGGAGTGGCCCCGAACAGCCAGGCCCAACAGGCAATCCACCAGCTGGCGGAATGGGCGGCCAAACACCCGACCCCGAAGGGTGGACAGCAGGCGCAGAACAGCATCCTGCCCCAACTGAGCCCCACCCTCCTCTCCCAGGCCCACTCCAGCGAGTGCTGAGCTGAGGCGAAGCGCCCCGACCATCACACGGCGCCGATCCCGGACTCCACCAAAGCGTTCCGCAGCACGTCCGCGATCCCGGGCGCGGCGACGTACACGGCGTCGTCCCCCAGCCCGTCGCCACCCCCGGGCAGCCGGACCACAGCCCCGGCCTCGGCCGCGATCAACGCCCCTGCCGCCCAGTCCCACCGATGCAACCCGTGCTCCACGTACGCATCCACCCACCCGGCAGCCACCGAACACAGGTCCAACGACGAAGCCCCGGCCCGCCGCACGTCCCGCACCCGCCCCACCATGCGCCCCCACACGGCGCCTTGCCGAACCCGCCGCTCGGTCGAGTAGTTGAACCCGGTGGCGACCAGGGCCAACTCCATCCGGGCGGCGTCGGACACCCGCAACGCGCGCCCGTCCAACCAGGCCCCACCCCCGAGCGTGGCACTCCACACCCGCCCGGACACCGGCTCGACGACGGCGCCGGCGACGGACACGCCGTCCACCTGAGCCGCCACGGACACGGCATACCAGGGCGATCCGTACAAATAGTTCACCGTCCCGTCAATGGGATCGACGACCCAGCACAGCCCGGAAGCCGGCTCCGCCCCACCTTCCTCCTCCCCGAGCACGGGCACCCCGGGCGTCAACTCCCCCAACCGGGTCCGGATCAACCGCTCAGCAGCGGTGTCACCAGCGGTGACGACGTCGGTCTCGCTGCTCTTGGTCCCCACGGACGACAGCCCGTCGGCCCGGATCGAGACGGCCAGCGCGGCGGCCTCCCGGGCGACGGCGACGGCGTGCGCACACAGCACTTCCAGGTCATGGGCAGCGAACTGTTCACTGGTGGTAGGCACATCACCATCCGACCACAACCCGCTAGGGTCGGACACACCAAGCTGAATCGAGTAGGAAGGTCCGCCGTGAGGGAGCGAAGCGAGCGAACCATGGAAAGCAGCTGGCTCGGCGTCTCATCGCGGCCCGGAGTGAAGCGAGGACTGCGATGAGCGGCACCACCCGCGGCTTCGGGATCGACATCGGTGGATCCGGCATCAAGGGCTGTCCGGTCGATCTCAAGGCGGGCGCGCTGGACGGCGAGCGCCTGCGTGTCCCCACCCCGCAACCGTCGACGCCGGACGCGGTCGCCGACGTCGTGGCCGACATCGTGAAGCAGTTCGCCTGGGAGGGCCCGGTCGGCATCACCCTGCCGTGTGTCATCAAGAAGGGCACCGCGTACACGGCGGCGAACGTGGACAAGGGCTGGATCGGCACCGACGCGGCGGCGCTGTTCGCGGGCCGGCTGGGCAAGGACGTCAGCCAGGTCAGCGTGCTGAACGACGCCGACGCCGCCGGCATGGCGGAAATGCGGCACGGTGTCGGCCGGGGCCAGTCCGGGGTCGTCGTCCTGCTGACGTTCGGCACCGGCATCGGCAGCGCCTTGTTCCAGGACGGCAAGCTCGTGCCCAACACCGAGTTCGGCCACCTCGAGGTGGACGGGCACGACGCCGAGAAACGCGCCGCCGCCTCCGTGAAGGACGAGAAGAACCTGTCCTGGGAGGAGTGGGCGCACCGGGTGACCAAGTACCTCCGCACGCTGGAGTCGCTGATCTGGCCGGACCTGATCATCGCGGGCGGCGGTGTCAGCAAGAAGGCCGATCACTGGCTGCCGCTGCTGGACGTGCGCACCACGGTGGTCGCGGCGGCACTGAAGAACGACGCCGGCATCGTCGGCGCGGCCGCGGGCGCCGTCGAGGGCATCGAGCACTGACCGCCCCGAGCAACGCCGCACGACCACGATCGGGTGCGCGATCTCCGACTTTCGGAGGTCGCGCACCTGCGGGTTCGTCACCGATTCGCACCAAACCGACTGCGCGCCGCCACAGCCACTCGTGGGCGTCGTTACAATGGAACACGTGCCTGCCGCAGGATGGCCGGCAGGCGTCTCCCCGAACTGAAGGCTCCGAGGTCCGCTCCGCTTCGGTGGCCTGATGAACCGTTGCGAAAGGGCGTACGTGGCAGCCGCAGGAACCGCAACCGGACGCTCCAGCACCGCCGTGAGCGCCGCCAAGACGACCAAGGGTGCCACCGGCACCAAGGCACCGGCACAGGCGGATGCGAGCGACGTCGACGGCGTCGCCGACACCGCGATCCCGATCAAGAAGCCCGCGGCGAAGAAGCCGGCGGCGACGGCGAAGAAGACAGCCGCCAAGAAGTCGGCCGCCAAGAAGGACGCGGGTCCCACCAAGGTCCGCAAGGACGGCGACGACGCCGAGATGGACATCGAGGGCGACGTCGCGCCGGAGGACGTCGACCTGGAGGACGTGGACGTCGACCTCGGCGAGGACGTCGTCGAGGACGTCGCCGTCGAAGAGGAAGAAGTCCCGAAGGACGCGAAGGACGGCGACTTCGTCTGGGACGAGGAGGAGTCCGAGGCGCTGCGGCAGGCGCGCAAGGACGCCGAGCTGACCGCGTCCGCCGACTCCGTCCGGGCCTACCTCAAGCAGATCGGCAAGGTCGCGCTGCTCAACGCCGAGGAGGAGGTCGAACTCGCGAAGCGGATCGAGGCCGGCCTCTACGCGGCCGAGCGCACCCGCAAGGCCGAGGAGGAGAACGAGAAGCTCACCACCCAGATGCGCCGCGACCTGCGGTGGATCATCCGGGACGGCGAGCGCGCCAAGAACCACCTGTTGGAGGCGAACCTCCGTCTGGTGGTGTCGCTGGCCAAGCGCTACACGGGCCGCGGCATGGCGTTCCTGGACCTGATCCAGGAGGGCAACCTCGGTCTGATCCGTGCCGTCGAGAAGTTCGACTACACCAAGGGCTACAAGTTCTCCACCTACGCGACGTGGTGGATCCGGCAGGCCATCACCCGCGCGATGGCCGACCAGGCCCGCACCATCCGCATCCCGGTGCACATGGTGGAGGTCATCAACAAGCTCGGCCGCATCCAGCGCGAGCTGCTCCAGGACCTCGGGCGCGAGCCCACCCCGGAGGAGCTGGCCAAGGAGATGGACATCACCCCGGAGAAGGTGCTGGAGATCCAGCAGTACGCCCGGGAGCCCATCTCGCTGGACCAGACGATCGGCGACGAGGGCGACTCGCAGCTCGGCGACTTCATCGAGGACTCCGAGGCCGTGGTGGCCGTGGACGCCGTGTCGTTCACCCTGCTGCAGGACCAGCTGCAGTCGGTGCTGGCGACACTGTCCGAGCGCGAGGCGGGTGTGGTCCGGCTGCGGTTCGGCCTGACCGACGGCCAGCCGCGGACGTTGGACGAGATCGGCCAGGTGTACGGGGTGACCCGGGAGCGCATCCGGCAGATCGAGTCGAAGACGATGTCCAAGCTGCGTCACCCGTCCCGCTCGCAGGTCCTGCGCGACTACCTGGACTGACGCGAGCCGTCCGACGACGACACCGAAGGCCGACCCCACACCGGGGTCGGCCTTCGGCATGTATGGCCGGGGGACGGCCCGTTTCGCCGGATGGCTACCATTCCCGGTCGAGCGCTGGACGAGGAGGGGAGCCACGTTGGCGCAGCGAATGGTCGCGGGCCGGTACGCCGTTCTCGGCGAACTCGGGCGGGGCGGCATCGGTGTGGTGTGGCGCGCGGAGGACCGGACGATCGGCCGGCAGGTCGCGCTGAAGGAACTGCGGGTCCCGGCCGGACTGTCCACCGCGGAGCACGGCGCGTTCACCGAACGGGTGCTGCGGGAGGCGCGCACCGCGGGCCGGCTGTCGGACCCGTCGATCGTGACGGTGTACGACGTGCTGCTCGACGACGGCGCGATGTTCATCGTGATGGAACTGGTCGAGGCGACGACGCTGGCCGACGTGGTGAACGCACGCGGGCCGCTGCCGGCCGACCGGGTCGCCGCGATCGGGCTACAGGTGCTGTCCGCGCTGGAGACGGCGCACGCCGCAGGTGTGGTGCACCGGGACGTCAAGCCGAGCAACATCATGCTGCTGCGGGACGGTCGGGTGAAGCTGGCCGACTTCGGCATCGCGCAGGCCCTGGACGACCCGAGCCTGACCGGAACGGGCGGTGTGATGGGCTCGCCCGGCTACATGGCGCCGGAGCTGTTCGAGGGCTCCCGGCCGTCGCCCGCGGGCGATTTGTGGTCCCTGGGCGCCACGCTGTTCCACCTGGTCGAGGGCCAGCCACCGTTCCAACGGGACACGACGGCCGCGACGATCCACGCCGTCATGTACACCAGGCCGGCACCGTCCCGGGCGAACGGACCGCTGGCGGCCGCGATCACCGGGCTGCTCGCGCGGTCCCCCGACGACCGGCTCACGGCCGCCCGCGCCCGCAACCTGCTGACCCGGACCGACGAACCGGCGACCGAGATCATGGCGCCACTGCCGACGGTCCGAGTGGACGCCGACCGCACCACCGTCACCGATCGCACCGCCGCCGACCGCACAGCTGCCGTCCGCACAGCAGCCGTCCGCACGACGGCCCTCCGCAAGCGCAGCACCCGTCCGCTGGCCGATCCGCCGCTGGAGTCGCCGCAGAGCCCACCGTGGGCGGGCGACGCGTGGGCCGGTGACGCGTGGGCCGGTGACCCGAAGCCCCAGCGGAACAGGCGACGTGTCCTGCTGGCGGCCGGCGCGGCCGTCCTGGTGCTCGCCGTGGCGGGCGTGGCGATCGCGCTGACCGGCAACCACTCGACCGCGGCCGCGGGCCCGGCGGAACACACCGCGCACACCGAGTCCGCGGCGGGCACGACAGCCGCGACGACGACCGCCACCACCACCCGGCCCGCCGCCACGACGACCACGGCGGTCCCGACCAGCACGACCGCCGTGCCGACGACCACGCGGGCGACGAAGGCACGGGGCCCGGTCGGTCCGATGCCGACCACGGTGCCGCCGCCCACGAAGGCCGGGACGAAGCTGTCGTTCGTCGCGATCTACCGCTATCACAGCCCGGTCGGCTACCACATCACGACGACCAGCGCCCACGCCGTGCCGTCCGGTTTCACCGAGGAGGGCCCGCTGGGCTACCTGGTGACCACGAACGCCCCGGGCACGGTCCGGTTCTACCTGTGCCGGATGACCGGCGGCCAGGACTACTTCTCGTCGGTCGACCAGAGCGGCGCCTGCGAGGGTCAGACGCGGGTCGCGATGCTCGGTTACATCTACCTCAGCGCACCGTCCGGCATGCAGTCGGCAGCGCTGTACCGGTGCAATTCCGGCAATTCCCACTACGACTCGCTGCGCCAGGACTGCGAGGGCAACGGCACCAACGAGGGCCGCGACGGCTACGTGATCTAGCGCCGAGGGTGAATTTCACCGAAGGCGAACAGGCCGTCGAAGAGCCGTAATCGTGACGCAGCTCACGGGTGATCGTGCGTGTCAAGAACATAGGTAACAGGAAACCCCCAGGTAGCGGCTACGGAGAGAAACGAACAGGCGGTGGGACGCTGCGACATCCGGGTAGACGTGACCGTGACGACTGTCGCAACGGCGCGGGAACACTTGCGCACCCCCAAGCGTCTGGAACAGTGGAACCAACGAACACGACCGGAGTTCCTCCGACGTGATCGTGGCCGGAAGTGGCACCGGGGGACCGGTGCCGGGACGGAGGGAGAACTCCAATGACGACTACGCTCGCCCGCCCCGAATTGACCGCCGCCGACCGTTGCGACCGTTGCGGCGCAGCTGCCCGGGTACGCGCAGTGCTTGCCTCAGGCGGCGAACTGCTGTTCTGCGGGCACCACGCCCGTGAGCACGAGAGCAGGCTCCGCGAGATCGCGGCGGAACTGCAGCAGGACTGACCGGCCACTGTCGGCACCGACACCAGCCACTGAGGGCGGGACCCGTTGGGTCTCGCCCTCAGTGCACAGGTGAGAGGTCCGACGTCTGTCCGCGGTTGATCAGAGGCCGAGGGTGGCCAGGACGGGCTCGAAGGCGAGCTCGGCCGCGCCCAGCAGCTTGGCGTCCGACCCCAGCGAGGACGTCACGATCCGTGTTCCCCCGAGGGCCCTGCTGACCAGGCTGCGCTCCCGCACGATCCGGCCGACGTGGTCGACCAGCGACGCCGGCAGCGCCGTGAACAGGTCGCCGAGCACCACCAGCTGCGGGCACAGCAGGTTCACCACGTTGCACAGGCCGACGGCGAGCCATTCGGCGAACTCGCCGAGCTGGTCGAGCACCCGCTCCGGGTTCGTGGCCAGTGTGCGCAGTTCGGCCACGATGGCACCCCGCGGCGAGTCCTCGGGGATGCCCAGCGCCCGCGACAGCGCCCGCTCCCCCACCTCGGTCTCCCAGCAGCCCCGGCAGCCGCAGTAGCACTGCCGGCCGTCGTGTCGCACGACCATGTGCCCGATCTCCCCGACGTACCCGCCGGAACCGCGCAGCGACGCACCGCTGGAGATGACACCGCCGCCGATGCCGACGTCCGCCGCGACGTAGACGACGTCCAGCGCGTTGCGGGCGGCACCGCGCAGGTGCTCGGCCAGTGCGCCCAGCTCCGCGTCGTTGCCCACGTGGGTGGGCTTGCGCAACGCCCGGGACAGCCAGTCGCCCAGCGGCACGTCGGTCCAGTGCAGGTTGGGCGCCTCGTGCACCAATCCGTCGGACCGGCGCACCACACCCGGGACGGACACGCCGATCGCGACCACGTCCACGGCCAGCTCGTCGATCAGCAGCTGGCTGCTGTCCACGATCTTGGTGAAGACCTCCATCGGCTCGCGGGTCGCGGTGCGGAGGCTCCAGCTGCACCGGCCGAGGATCTCCCCACCGATGCCGACCAGCGCCACGGACACCTGCTCGACACGGATGTCCACGGCCATCACCACGGCCGCGTGCGGCTGCGGCAGCACCAGCAGCGACGGCCGGCCCGCACCGCTGCGCTGCGCGGGCACCCGTTCGGCGACCACACCGTCCTCGGCCAGGCCGTCCACCAGCGTCTTGATCGTGCTGCGGTTCAGTCCCAGCTCGGTGGCCAGGTCGGCCCGGGTACACGGGCCGTCCACGTGCAGGCGGCGCAGCAGGGCGGCCCGGTTGTGCCGCCGGACCTCGTCCGGGCGGGTGCCCGAGGTCGGCGAACTGGTCAACCTCGGCCCCCCTGCTGCTGATCCCGCGCTCAGTGGAACGCTCAGCGGGCCTGGGCCCGCCGACGCGTCAGCGCGTCGACAGTGGCCGCGATCAACAGGACCAGGCCGGTGATGATGTTCACCTGGGCGGCCTGGAAACCGAGCAGGCCCAGACCGTTCTGCACGATGGCCAGCACCGCGCCACCGAGCACGGCGTCCCGCACCCGGCCCCGGCCACCGAACAGCGACGTGCCACCGATGACGGCCGCACCGACCGCGAACAGCAGCGTGTTGCCGTTACCGGCGTTGCCGTCCACCTCGCCGACCTTCGAGCTGTAGACGATGGCACCGATCGCGGCGACCGACGAACAGATCACGAACACGCTCATCCGGATCTTGTCCACGTTGATACCGGCCCGGCGCGCGGCCTCCTTGTTGCCGCCGACCGCGTAGATGTGCCGGCCGTAGCGGGTGCGGTCCAGCACGAACGTGCCGACGACCAGCAGCACCAGGATGATCGGCACCACGAACGGCACACCGGAGATGGTGGTCAGGTCCGGGTTGGGCGACCGGTTGAGTGTGAGCAGATAGGTGGCCACGGCGCCGAGCACGACCACCACGAGCACCTTCACGGCGATCAGCGTCGTCGGGTGTGCCACCAGCCCCCTGCGCAGCCGGCCGAAGTGCCGGGACACCACGACCGCCGCGTAACCGCCGCCGGCGATCACGAACAGGATCCAGCTGCCCAGCGTGTTGAGGTTGCCGTTGGCCACGTCGAACAGCACGCTGCTCTGCCGGATGGACAGCTCGCCCAGGTCACCGATGAGCAGCAGGATCACGCCGTACCACGCGATGAACAGGGCCAGGGTCACCACGAACGACGGCATACCGATCTTGGACACCAGGAACCCGGTCAGGCTGCCGATGCCGGTGCCGACGAAGATCGCCAGCAGCATCTCGGTCCACGCGTTCGCCGGTAGGCCGACCAGCATCACCACCGCCGCGACGGCGGAGAACAGCGCACCCACCCAGATCCGCTGCAACACCGACAGCAGCGCCGCGAGGATCAGGATGATGACGAACCCGTAGAACACCGTGTTGCCCATCGGTTTCAACAGGTTGCCGTTGTTGTTCAGGTGCAGGGCGAGGACGGCGGCCGTCAGGCCGGACGCCGTACCGGCGGACAGGTCGATCTCGCCGAGCAGGAGCACCGGCACGATGCCCATCGCGATGATCGTCTCGCCCGCGCCCTGCGCCATCAGGTTGGCCAGGTTGTTCAGCGTCAGGAAGTGACCGGCCTGCCCGGCGGTCAGCGCGGTGAAGATGATCACCAGCAGGATCAGGCCGGCCAGTGCGGGCAGCGGGCCGAGTTCGCCGCCGCGGACCCGGCGGAAGTAGTCGCGGATCGCCTCGCCGGTGGACAGCGAGGTGGTGTCGATGCCGAAGTCGGCGATCACCGAACCGCTGTCGCCCGCCGCGGTCTGCGTGCGGTCGGTCGGAGTGGTCGGGCTGTCAGTCATGGTGCTTCCTCGCGCTGGTAGAGCGGTGTGGGGCGGGGAGGGAGTGGCGGTCGGCCACGCGGGCGCCGCCCATCAGACGGCAGCGACGTCGGGTCGGGCCAGGCCGAGGTCACCGGACCGGCCGGACGTGATCAGCTCGACGACCTGGCTGTTGGTCAGGCTCTTGGTGGGCAGCTCCGCCGCCATCCGGCCGAGGAACAGCGTGGCGATCCGGTCGGACACCTCGAACACGTCGTTCATGTTGTGGCTGATCAGCACCACGCCCAGGCCCTGCTCGGCGAGCCTGCGGACCAGGTCGAGCACCTGGCGGGTCTGCGCGACACCCAGCGCGGCGGTCGGCTCGTCCAGGAGCACCACCTTGCTGTCCCACAGCACCGATTTGGCGATCGCCACGGTCTGCCGCTGACCACCGGACAGCGACGACACCGGCGTCCGCACGGACTTCACCGTGCGCACCGACAGCGACGCCAGCGTCTTGCGCGCGGCCAGTTCCATGGACGCCTCGTCCAGCAGCCCGCCCTGCGTGCGCTCGCGGCCCAGGAACATGTTCTGCACGATGTCCAGGTTCTCGGCCAACGCGAGGTCCTGGTAGACGACCTCGATACCGAGGGCCGCGGCGTCCCTCGGGTTGTGCACGTGCACCTCGTTGCCCTCGAACAGCACTTGGCCGCTGTCGATGCCGTGGATGCCGGCGATGCACTTGACCAGGGTCGACTTGCCAGCGCCGTTGTCGCCGACCAGCGCGGTCACCTCGCCGGCCCGCACGGTGAAGTCCACGTCGTGCAGGACGTGGACCGGGCCGAAACTCTTGTTGATGCCGCGCAGCTCCAGAATCGGCTCGTTCACGGCGGACCTCCACGGAAAGTCGGAGTGGTGCAGGCTCATGGTCACCCACAGCGATGTCATCGTTGTCATGACGACCGTGGGAATGCCGTGGCGAGGCCCGGTGCGGTCGGGGCCCCGCCACGGCGGGTCGGGCGCCGGCTCTCCGGTCAGGCGGAGAGCCGGTGGATCAGGAGATGCCCAACTGGCTGCAGACCGGCTGGGCCGCACCGGTGCAGATGTCGCTCGCCTTGACGTAGCCCTGGGTCACGACGTCCTTCACGTTGTCCTTGGTGATGGACTCCGGCGGCAGCAGCACGGACTTGACGTCGCGGTTGCCCGTCGGGTCGTGCGAGGTCTGGTTGGCGATCTGGTTGGCGACGTCGGTCTTGCCCTTGGCCAGCGCGAGGGCCAGCTCGGCGGCGGCCTGGGCCTCCAGCTTCTCCGGCTTGAACACCGTGGAGTACTGGTCGCCGGTCAGGATCGCGGTCAGGCCGGCGGCGGTGGCGTCCTGGCCGGTGACCGGGACCTTGCCGTTCAGGCCGTTCTTCTGCAGCACGGTGATGATGGCGCCGGCCTCACCGTCGTTCGCGGCCAGCACGCCGTCCACCTTGCCGCCGTTGGCGGTGAGGAAGTTCTCGAAGGTGGAACCGGCCTTCTGGTTGTCCCACGCGTCGATCATCTGGCTCTTGACCAGCTTGAGCTGACCACAGTCGTACAGCGGCTTGAGGACGTCCTCCTGGCCGTTGTGGAACAGGGTCGCGTTGTTGTCCGTCGGCGAGCCCTCGATCTCGATGACCTGGGCGCCCTTCTTGTCCTTCAGCGCGGTGGCCAGGGCCATACCCTGCAACTGGCCCACCCGGACGTTGTCGAAGCTGACGTAGTAGTCGGCGCTGCCACCCAGGTTCAGGCGGTCGTAGTCGATGACCGGCACACCCTGTGCCTTGGCCTTCTGCTCGACCGTGGCACCGGCGGCACCGTCGGGAGCGCCGATGATCAGCACCTTGACGCCCTGGCTGAGGAAGGTGTCCGCGATCTGCGAGAACTTCTGGTCGTCGCCCTGGGCGTTCTGGATCAGCGGCGTGAAGCCCTCGGCCGTCAGGGCGGCCTGGAGGAATGGGTGGTCGAAGCCTTCCCAGCGGGCCGAGGTGGCGGTCTCCGGGAGGATCACGCCCACCTTGATGCCGTTCGCCTTGCCCACCTGGGCGGCGACGCTCTGTGGCGTCACAGTGCTGCTGGCCGCGCCGGAGCCCGTGGAGATGCCGGCGCCGATCGCCGGACAGGCCCCGCCCGCCGCGGCAGTGTTGGAGGAGCCAGAACTGCCGGAGCTGTTGTTCCCGCACGCCGTGAGCGCCAAGGCAAGGCCCGAGCTCGCGGCGATCAGGGCGAGGGTGGTCTTACGCATCCACGTCCCCTTCATCCTTGTCTGCGTGGTTCCGAGCCGGGCCGGAACCGAAAATGTTGTGGGCGACAACATAAGAATGTTGTGGGCGACAACATATGCCAGACCAGCCTGTGACTGAAGGCATCAGGATCGATTCAGTACCTCTCTGGGTGACACAATCCGGCAACGAGCGTGTCACTGGGCCGTCACCTGGCACACCCGTAGACCAGGTCGGGCACGGACAGTCACGAAAACTGAGAAGAACCCCGAGCTCACACGAGTGCGGCCAGACGGCCGGCGACGCCCGCCAACACAGCGTGGCGGCTCACAGCACGCCGCGGCACGACCAACGCAAACCAGACGAAGCGCGCACCCCTATGCGCCGGCCGGCCGCCCGACGACGGACATCCGGCCGCCGACGCCACCTGACGACGACGCCGACCACGGCCGCCGCCTGACCGCACCGCCGCCAACCACACCACCGCCCAGCCAGGCCGCCGGCCAACCGGGTCGGCCACCCAATCACGGACGCCGCCTGACCACACCGCCGGCCAACCACACCGCAGCCCGGCCACACCACCGCCCAACCACGGACGCCACCTGACCACACCGCTGCCCGGCCAGGCCGGCCGCCCGCCTGCGGACGCCTGACCGGGGCCGCCCGACCACACCGCCGCCGCCCACACCGCCGCCTGACCGCGGATGCGGCCCAACGCGTCGCCGCCCAACCACGCCAGCCACCCAACAGAGCCGCCTGACCGCGGCCGCCCGCCCGAGCAGACCGGCCGCCCGCCCGACCAGACCGGCCGCCC
>DASZXM010000203.1:0-5354 GCA_035546415.1 Pseudonocardiaceae bacterium | reverse complement strand
TCCCGCTGGGCGTTCCAGGTGACGCTGAGCCTGCTGGCGTTGGTCGGCGCGGGCCTGGCGCTGGCGCTGTACATGAAGAGCGCGCCCGCGGGCGGCACGACGACCCTGGCCGGCACGGTGTCGATCGACCGGCCTGCGCTGTTCCTGTGGGGCACGCTGCTGGCACTGGCACTGGGCGCGGTGCTGCTGATCGCGGACCGCTCGGTGGACCGCGGCGGCTACTTCGTGGCGCACGCCGCGATCCGCCCGGGTGCGCTGTCCGAGCGGGCCGACCGGCTGCTGGGCGGCATGCAGACCGAGGTCTTCCCCCTGACCCTGTTCGCGCTCGGCGGCATGATGGTGTTCTGCGCGGCCAACGACCTGCTCACCATGTTCGTCGCGCTGGAAGTGCTGTCGCTGCCGCTGTACCTGATGTGCGGCCTGGCCCGGCGGCGCAGGCTGCTGTCCCAGGAGGCGGCGGTCAAGTACTTCCTGCTGGGCGCGTTCGCGTCGGCGTTCTTCCTGTACGGCCTCGCGCTGCTGTACGGGTACGCCGGCTCGGTGAAGCTGTCCGACATCGCCACCGCGGCCGCCGGCACCAACCGGTCGGACACGCTGCTGTTCGGCGGCATGGCGCTGCTCGTGGTCGGCCTGCTGTTCAAGGCGTCGGTGGCGCCGTTCCACACCTGGACCCCGGACGTCTACCAGGGCGCCCCCACGCCCGTCACGGCGTTCATGGGCGCGTGCACCAAGGTGGCCGCGTTCGGCGGCATGCTGCGGGTGCTGACGGTCGCGTTCCGGGCCACCAGTTGGGAGTGGCGCGGCGTGCTGTGGGCCGTGGCGATCGTCTCCATGTTCCTCGGCGCCCTGCTGGGCATCACGCAGAGTGACGTCAAGCGCATGATCGCGTACTCGTCGATCGCGCACGCGGGCTTCCTGCTGGTCGGTGTGCTCGCACTGAACAGCCAGGGCCTGTCCAGCACGCTGTTCTACCTGCTCGCGTACGGCTTCACCACGATCGCGACGTTCGGCGTCATCACACTGGTCCGCAACGGCGATGGTGAGGCATCACACCTTTCGTCCTGGGCCGGACTCGCCAAACGGTCACCATTGCTGGCCGGTGTGTTCACATTTCTTCTGCTCGCCCTCGCGGGCATCCCGTTGACCAGTGGATTCGTCGGGAAATTCGTGGTCTTCTCGGCTGCTTTGCACGACGGTATGGCTCCGCTGGTCGTCGTCGCCCTCATCGCGTCCACCGTGGCCGCATCGTTCTACCTGCGGGTCATCGTGCTGATGTACTTCAGCGAACCGGCCGCGGACGGCCCGACGGTCAGCGTGCCCGGCCCGTTCACCACAGCGGCCATTACGCTGGGCGTATTGGTGACACTCGTGCTGGGCGTGTGGCCGTCGATCGTCCTCGGTTGGGCGGGAGGCGGCAGCTTCGCCCTCTGACCGAGCAATCGGGGGCGTCGTGACAACTGACAGGCTGGCACCCGCCGACACAGAGCGGATGTTCGAAACCGCGAGCGGTTCCTCGGCCCTGCTGTTCGACCTCGCGGACCCCGGTCTGGTCGCGTCCGTGAAGACGGGCCTGGACCGGGTCGAGGACGTGCTGCACACCGTCGTGCACAGCGACGTGGAGTTCGTGCGGGCCACAGCGTTGCACCTGATGGAGGCGGGCGGGAAACGCCTGCGTCCGCTGTTCACGCTGCTGGCGGCGCAGTTCGGCGACCCGACGCGGAGCGAGGTCGTCACGGCGGCGGCCGCCGTGGAACTCGTGCACATCGCCACGCTCTACCACGACGACGTGATGGACGAGGCCACCATGCGCCGCGGCGCGGAGAGCGCGAACGCGCGGTGGGACAACACCGTGGCCATCCTGGCCGGCGACTACCTGTTCGCGCACGCCTCCCGGCTGGTGTCCGACCTGGGCACGGATGCGGCCCGGATCATCGCGGAGACGTTCGCCGAGCTGGTGTCCGGCCAGATGCGGGAGACCATCGGCCCCGGTCCGGGTGAGGACCGCGTGGCGCACTACCTGTCGGTCATCGGCCAGAAGACCGGTTCGCTGATCGCCACGGCCGGCCGGTTCGGTGCCATGTGCTCGGGCGCCCCGGACGAGTACGCCACCGCGCTACGCGGCTACGGCGAGATCGTCGGCGCGATGTTCCAGATCTCGGACGACGTGATCGACATCGCATCGCCGGCCGACGAGTCCGGCAAAACGCCTGGTACCGACCTGCGCGAGGGCGTGCACACGCTGCCGACCCTGTACGCGCTGGCCGACCAGGACCCCGGCGACCCGACTGGCAAACGTTTGCGCGAGCTGTTGGGCCGTCCGCTCACCGACGACGACGAGGTCGCGGAGGCGCTGACGCTGCTGCGCGAGTCCACGGCGCTGCCCAGGGCCCGCAAGACACTGTCCGACTATGCCGACCGGGCCAGGAAGGTGCTGCGCGCACTGCCGGACAACCCGGCGCGCGAGGCGTTGCGCTCCATGGCCGATTATCTGGTCGACCGCACGGGTTAATTAATCACGCGGATAAACCACCGACCATTTTCCGGAACGGCAGGTCCGCTTTACCGGCGGCTTTCCGCTCGGCCGGTAGGGTTACCCCTGGAAGGGTTAGGTAGGCTGTCGGCGTGCCAGAGTGTGACGTCTAGCACAGACGATCGCGTGGTGGTTTCGCACTGTTCGGACGGTTCACTCTGATCTCGATCCGCCGATCGGGCTACCCGCGCACGGGTGGGCCTGGTAGGACAGACTGCTGACTGCCCTGTGTCGTGCCTCCGGCGCCGGGCACAGTGCACGCAGGAGGGACTTCCCGTTATGTGGCTCTTTGGGCAGGTGTGGTTCGCCTGCCTGGTCGGCTTCGCCGTCGGCGTCGCTCTCGACTGGGTGGTACGGGTCAGGCCGCTGAGCAGGCGGATCACCGAACTCGAGGCCCAGTTGGCGGCGGCGAACCGCAGGCTCGGCGCGCAGGACGGCGACGGTGCCCCGAGGTCGGTCTTCGACCGCGGCTTCGGCGCCGAACCGGACGCCGACGGGTTCGTGACGGAGCGTAACCGAGGCGGCCTGCTCACCCCGAGCAGCGATCCGACACTGTTGTCCCCCCAGTTGGCCGACGAGCCGGAGGCATCACGGCCGGACAGCGGAGCGACGACGGTCATGTCGTCGGGCGTGGAGGACTTCCCCGGTGTGTCCCGGCTGAGCGGCGTGTGGGACACCGACCAGACAGAGGCGGTCGCACCGCCGTCGGAGCAGCCGTGGCAGTCCACCCCGGAACCTCGGGCCGCGGAACCGTGGCAGTCCACCCCCGAGCCGCCGGCCGCCGAACCGTGGCAGCAGGCTCCGGCCGAGCAGCCGTGGGAGCCGGCGGCGCCCGCCGGCGAGGCCACCGCGATCACCCCGGCGGTCGAGCCGGAGCAGCCCTTCGCCGACCAGCCCTTCGCCGACCAACCGTTCGCCGATCAGGAGGTCGCCGACCAGCAGTACCTGGAGTTCCTGCGCGCGGGCGCGAACCACGCCCCGCCGCCGGAGGCGGACGAGCCGGCCGCGGAGGACGTGACGACGTCCGGTGGCCTGGTCCGCGGCCACGACTACACCGGCCAGGAGTACACGAACGACTTCGAGACCCCGGCGGAAACCACCGGCGAGCTGCCCGAACCGGGCGCCGCGGAGGTCACTTCGGTGATGCGGCCCGTCGGCGACGAGCAGCCCCGCCTGGACAGCTACGACGCGTACGAAAGCTACGCGCAGGACGACTACCAGCAGAACGGCTACTCCGCCACGGACAGCGGTGGCTACCAGTTCGGTTCGTACCAGCCGGAGGAGTTCGAGGAGCCGGCCGAGTCCAGCACCCCGCTGCCGCGCCGGTCGTCCGGTGAGCACTCGCTGCGGTTCGCGCCGTTCTCCCCGTTCGAGATCCCGTTCGACACGAGCGACACCGAGCTGGTGGACGTCCAGCCGCGCAGCGGTGAGCTGACGCCCATCGAGGAGGGTGGCTTCCAGCCGTTCCAGAAACCGGCGATCGAGGAGACCGCGTACTCGGACGGCGCATGGATCGGCGACGACGGCCAACTCGTCGGCATGCCGGCCGCCACGGAGTCGGCACCGCCCACCAACGGCGCCCACACTTTGGCCGCCGACCCCCTGGCCGCCGACCCCGTGGCCGGCGACCAGGAGGATGCCGGGTCGTCCAGCTGGTTCGACCTCAGCGGCGGCGAATCGGCCGCCGCCGAGCAGCCGCGCAGTGACACGGGAATGACGCAGCGGATGCTCCCGGTCAGCCGCCCCGACCTGGACCACCCGGACCTGCTGCCGGCGTCGGTGTTCGGCACCGAGACGGACACGGTGTACGAGGAGGAGGCGACGCCGCGCTCCCTGTTCGAACCGGTTGTCCAACCGGAGGCGCTCGTCGACGACTTCTCGACCCCGCCACCGTTCCAGCCGGCCACGGACTACACCCGTCCCGACGACCAAGCACCGGCCGACCCGCCCCCGTCGGACTACGCCCCGTCGGACTTCGGTTCGTCGGACTACTCTTCCTCGGACTACTCTTCCTCGGACTTCGGTTCGTCCGACCTGGCTCCCGCCGACTTCGGCTCGTCGAGCTTCGGTTCGTCCGACTTCGGTTCGTCGGACTTCAGCTCCTCGGACTTCAGCCGGGCCGACGACGTGCCGTCGACGGAGACGACGGAGGAGTTCGTCAACGCCCCCCGGCCGGTCCGCGTGCGCACCGGCGTGGAGGGTGGCACCGAGTCCAACCCGGCGATGTCCCCGGTCCAGGAACCGGAACCGGACCGGTCGGCGGAGATCGCCCCCGGCCCGTTCGGCCCGGGTTCCGCCCTGCCGAACCCGGACGGCTCCGCCCCGTCACCCGACTTCCACATCAAGGCCCGGACATCGTCGATGGTCTTCCACACGGAGTCGTCGCCGTTCTACGAGCGCCTGGAACCGCAGGTGTGGTTCCGCGACGCCGAGGAGGCCCAACGAGCCGGCTTCACCAGCTGGGAACGCCCACGGGGCTGGTAGCGCCCGTTACGCCCGCCTGACAGGCACCGCGCCGCCCCGACGCACTCAGCGCCCTCAGCGGCACCGCGTGCCGTCCAGCCGCGCCTGACCGGCGTGTCGTCCGTTCGCCGAGTTCGGGTTGATCACCCCGGTTATGGCTGCCTACCTACCGAGTGCGGCCGGCCTGGCGCGTCCGGAGTCTCGGTGGTGCCGCGTGCTGTCCAGCTGCGGGCGATCGGTGTTCGTCTGTTCGTCGAGTTCGGGCTTGTCGCCGCGGTTGTGGCCACCTCACGAGCACCCCCGTCCCGGAGCCCTCTGCGGCACCGCGTGCCGTCCAGCCGCGCCCACCGGCGTGTCGTCC
>DASZXM010000202.1:0-6422 GCA_035546415.1 Pseudonocardiaceae bacterium | reverse complement strand
TGCGCCGCCGAGGTCGGCGCGGATGGAGGGGCCCGCGAGGTTGGCGACGCTGGAGTCGATGAGGTCCATGACGGCGGCGAGGAACACCGCGGTCAGGACGAGCCAGGCACTGCGCGGTGGTGTGTTGGCGGTGGGCGCCGGTGATCGGCGCTGGTCGATGGACACGAACACTGTTCTACACACGAACAGCGTTCCAATCAATACGAATATCGTTCGAAGTGGTGTGGAACACTGTTCGTCGGGGTCGTTAGACTGATCCGCATGTCACCGACTCCGCGGCAACGGCGCGCCGCACGGCACCAGCTCGACACGGCCTCGACCACACCGGGGCGGCGGGGGCCGTCGGGTGGGCGCAAGACCCCGATCACGGTCGAGGCCGTCATCAGCACGGCGTTCGCCATCGTGGCTGCCGAGGGTTACGCGGCCCTGACGATGCGGCGGCTGGCCACGGCACTGGAGACGGGACCGTCCTCGCTGTACGCCCACGTGGTGAACAAGGAGGACCTGGACGAGCTGCTGATCGGTCGGCTGTGCGCCGAGATCGAGCTGCCCGAACCGGACCCGGCGCGGTGGCGGGAGCAGATCGTCGGCGTCTGCACCCAGCTGCGCGACCAGTACCGGCGCTATCCGGGCATCTCCCAGGCGGCGTTCGCCGCCGCACCGTCCAACCTGGACACACTGCGGGTGGGCGAGGGCATGCTGGCGATCCTGCTGGCCGGTGGCGTCGACCCGCGGACGGCCGCGTGGGCGGTGGACGCGCTGATGCTGTACGTCAACGCGCACAGCCTTGAGGTGTCCGTGGCCGACAGCCGGCAGCGCAGCGGTGACGGCACCTGGGTCGTGGGCCGGGACGAGTTGCTGCGCCGGTTCGCCGCGCTGCCCGACACGTTCCCCAGCATCAAGCGCCACGCCGCCGAACTCACGGCCGGCACCCCCGACGACCGTTTCGCCTTCACCATCGGCCTGATGATCGACGGGCTGGCCGGCGCGACCGGTGACCGTTAGTCGGTGACGGTGCCGAAGCGGCGCAGCCGCAGGCTGTTGGACACCACGAACAGCGACGACAGCACCATCGCGCCACCGGCGATGAGCGGGTTGAGCAGGCCGAACGCGGCCAGCGGGATCGCGGCGACGTTGTAGCCGAACGCCCAGGCCAGGTTGCCGTGGATGGTGCGCAGCGTGCCCCTGGCCAGCTGCACGGCCGCCGGTACGACGCGCAGGTCGTCGCGGACCAGGATCAGGTCGGCGGCGCCCAGGGCCACGTCGGTGCCGGAGACGACGGCCATGCCCAGGTCGGCGACCGCGAGCGCGGGGGCGTCGTTGACGCCGTCGCCGACCATGGCGACCGAGCGGCCCTCGGTGCGCAGCCGGGTGATGACCTCGGCCTTGCCGTCGGGCAGGACCTCGGCGATGACCTCGCCGATGCCGACCTCGTCGGCGACGGCGTGCGCGGTGGCGGTGTTGTCGCCGGTGAGCAGGACGGTGCGCAGGCCCAGCGCGGCCAGTTCGCGGATCGCGGCGGCCGCGGTGGGTTTGACGGTGTCGGCCAGCGCGATCATGCCGGCGAGCGTGCCGTCGGTGGCGACCAGCACGACCGTGCGGCCCTGCTGTTCCCACTCCAGCCGCTGCTGGGCGACCGGTGCGGGGACCTCGACGCCTTCGGCGGCCAGGAGCCGGGCGGAGCCGACGACCACGTGCCGGTCGTGCACGACGCCGCGGGCGCCCATGCCGGGCAGTGCGGTGAAGTCGGTGACGTCGGGCAGTTCGTGCAGTTCCTGTCGGGCGACGGTGACGATCGCGGTGGCGACGGCGTGTTCGGACGCGTCCTCCACGGCACCCGCGTCGCGCAGCAGACCGGCCCGGGTCACCACACCTGTGGTGGTGAGGTCGACGACGGCCATCCGGCCGGTCGTGACGGTGCCGGTCTTGTCCAGTACGACGGTGTCGATCGCGCGGGCCGACTCCAGCGCCTGGTGGCCCTTGATGAAGATGCCCAGCTGCGCGCCGCGGCCGGACGCGACCAGCAGCGCTGTCGGGGTGGCCAGGCCCAGCGCGCACGGGCAGGCGATGATCAGCACGGCCAGTGCGGCGCTGATCGCGCGCTCGACCGATCCGTCGACCAGCAGCCACCCGCCCAGGGTGATGACCGCCAGGCCGATGACGACCGGTACGAACACGGCGCTGACCCGGTCGGCCAGCCGTTGCACACCCGCCTTCTCGGTCTGCGCGCGCTCCACCAGGGCGACCAGCTGGGCCAGTTGGGTGTCCTTGCCGACCCGGGTGGCCCGCACGACCAGCCGGCCGGCCATGGCCACGGTGCCGCCGAGCACCTGGTCGCCCTCGGTGACCTCGTCGGGCACCGACTCGCCGGTCATGGTGCTGGTGTCCACGGCGCTGGTGCCGCTCTCGACCTCGCCGTCGGTGGCGATCGTCTCGCCGGGCCGGACCACGAACCGGTCGCCGACCCGCAGGTCGGCCACTGGGATGCGGTACTCGTTGCCGTCGGCGCGCAGCACGGCGACGTCCTTGGCGCCGATCAGCGCCAGGGCGCGCAGCGCGCCGCCCGCCCGCCGCTTGGCGCGCGCCTCGAACAGCCGCCCGGCCAGCAGGAACGTGGTGACGACGGACGCGACTTCGAGGTAGACCGAGCCGCCGGGTGCGAAGATCAGGCCCCACACTCCGGTGCCACCCGCGCCCGCGGCGCTGTTGAAGAAGATCGTGTAGATCGACCAGCAGGTGGCGGCCGTGATGCCCATCGAGACGAGCGTGTCCATGGACGCCGAGCGGTGCCGCAGGTTGACCAGTGCGGCACGGTGGAACGGCCAGGCCGCCCAGCACACCACCGGGATGGTCATCACCAGCAGGACCCACTGCCAACCGGTGAACCGCAGCGAGGGCACCAGGGCCAGGGTGATCGACAGGTCGCCCAGCGGCGCGGCCAGCAGCAGCGACACGATCAGCCGCCGCCACAGGTAGCGCACGTGCCGGTCGTCGGTGTCGTCGGCGGGGGCGGGTGTGTCCGGGCGCAGGAACGTGGCGGTGTAGCCGGCGTTCTCCACGGTCGTGATCAGCTCGGTGGGTTCGACCTGCCGGGTGGCGTGCACGGTGGCCTTCTCCGTGGCGAAGTTCACCGTCGCGGTGATGCCGTCGAGCTTGTTGAGCTTGCGTTCCACCCGGGCCGCGCACGCCGCGCACGTCATCCCGCCGATCGCGAACCGCAGCTCGCCCGCCTCGACCTCGTCGGGGCGGACCGATGCGTCCAACGCCATGTGCCGTTTCCGTCCTTTCCTGCTGGTGTCGACGGTAGCTCGGCGCGAAATCGGCGGCTCAGGCGGTGGGCTGGTCGGTGGGGTTCGCGTCGACCGAGTTGTGCACGACGATCGTCATCGCGGTGGACCGGTAGCGGTCGTCGGAGGTCTCCACGGGCCTGCCGGTGCGGTCGGTGGTGGTGCGGCGGATGCGTAGCAGCGGGCTGCCGCGGCGGATGCCGAGCAGCTCGGCGTCGGTAATGCCGGCGGCGACGGCGTCGATGGTGTGCCGGCCGTAGGCGAACACGACGTTCTCGTCCCGGTGGAGGCGTTCGGTGACCGACGCGGCGTCCGGTTCGATGCGTTCCACGGCGTCGGCGATCCACCCGGCGTAGACGGTGCGTTCCACCACGACCGGTTCGCCGTCCAGGCGGCGTAACCGCAGCACCTGGAGCACCTCGCTGCCCTGGGGGACGCGCAGTTCGGTGGCGTCGTGCGCGGTGGCGGGGCGGCGGGTGGTGGAGATCACCTGCCCGGTGGCGGTGCGGCCCATGGTGGCGGCCCACTGGGCGAAACTGCGCAGCTCGGCGAAGCTCTGACCGCCGCTGCCGCCCAGCACGATGCTGCGCGTGCCCTGGCGGGAGCTGATCAGGCCGTCGGCGGCCAGGCTGGCCAGGGCGTGGCGGATGGTGCCGCGGGAGGCGCCGTACGGGTGCGCCAGCCGCGTCTCGGGAGGCAGTTGGCCGCCGACGGGCCACTCGCCCTCGGCGATCGCGGTGCGCAGGGCGTCGGCGATCTGTTCGTGCCGGGTCGTCATCGCCGCCTCCGGGTCACGCGGGCTGGCGCGTGGTCATCGCGTCTGTTGGTCACCGTGACCGTGACCTACGCCTCTTAGTACTATTGCTTCAGCGACGACTGAAATATGACGCTCGTCCCCGCGCCAGGACCGGACAGCCTGGACCGGGGGAGCGGTCAGTGCAGTTCTACGGGCAGCGTTTCCACGCCGTAGACAATGGACAGTTTGCGGTACTTCAGCTGGTCGGGTTCGACGGCCAGGTGCATCTTCGGGAACCGGCGGACGAGCGCGGGATAGGCGGCGCGCAGTTCCATGCGGGCCAGTTCGGCGCCGATGCAGCGGTGAATGCCGTGGCCGAACGCGAGATGGGTGAATGGGGTGCGCTTGGGGTCGAAGCGTTCCATCTCCTCGCCGAGGGAACCGTCCCGGTTGGCGCCGGACAGGGACACGATCACGATGTCGCCGGTTTCGATGGTGTGGCCGGCGATCTGGATGTCCTCGCGGGCGAAGCGGGGGAACGCGACCTGGACGACGGTGAGGTAGCGCAGCAGTTCTTCGACGAAGTGGTCGATGGCGTCGTCATCGTCGTGGATGAGCTGGAACGTCTCGGGGGACTGCAACAGCAGCAGCGCGCCGAGGGTGAGCATGCTGGCGGTGGTTTCCAGGCCGCCGGTGAGCAGGCCGTCGGCCAGGCCGGCCAGTTCGCGGTCGTCGATGGTGTCGCCGTGTTCCTTGACCAGCATGCCCAGCAGTCCGTCGCCGGGGTTCTCGCGCTGTTTGCGGACGACGTCGAGCAGGTAGGTCAGTGACTCGGAGATGGCGCCCAGGGAGGCGCTGGCGCCGCCGAACAGGTCGAAGCGGGCGGTGGACAGGCGTTGGAAGTCGCCGCGGTCCTCGTAGGCCACGCCGAGCAGTTCGCAGATGGTGAGGGAGGGGATGGGGAGGGCGAAGTCGTGGGCCAGGTCGACGGGGCCGGTGGCGTTGGCCATTCCGTCGAGCTGTTCCTCGATGATTTCCTGAATGCGTGGGGTGAGGCGGGCCAGGCGGCGCATGGTGAATTCGGGGGTGAGAATTCGGCGCAGCCGGGTGTGGACGGGTGGGTCGCTCATTCCGAGGCCGCCGGGATTCTGGTCCTCGGTGACGCCGGCGGATCCGACGAGATTGGCGAAATCGTTGCTGAAGCCGGTTGCCTTGCCGAGGATGGCCTTGGCTTCGTCGTATCCGGTGACCAGCCAGGCTTTCATGCCGAAGGGCAGCTTGAGGCGGGTGATGGGTTCCTGCTCGCGGATGGCGGCCAGTTCGGGTACGGGGTCGAGGCCGTCGCGTTTCAACGGCATCAGTGCGGCGTCGGGCAGGAAGGACATCTTGGCGAGGTCGAAGCCTTTTTTCTGTTTTCTTGCCAAGTATTTGCGTCCCAGCCAGCCAATGGCGCGCGAGCGGAGCGTCGTCATGGAATGGGAGGCTACCTCACGTCTATATCACAGGGTGGTGAGACTCCCGAAGTTCCACGACTCCCCTTCGAGTATTTGACTCTGTGACTTCAGTGGAGACTAAATTTAATACTCCCCCGACCGGGCCGTCACCCGACGTGAAAAAGCACTGAGGGGCAGGCCCCGATCCTGGCCTGCCCCTCAGCCGGATGCCCGTCAGGGCTGGTCGGGGAGGCCCTGCGCCCAGGCGCGCTGGCCGGTCGGGGGGAGCGTGGCGATCGGGTCGTAGTAGGGGTAGCGGCGGGTCAGGGCGTCGGGGTCGTCGAGTTCGATGCCGGTGCGGTAGTTCTTGGTCCAGTAGGACACGCCGAGTTCGCGGTCGTAGTCGGCGAGTTGGTGGACCCAGCGTTTGCCGACGTAGGGGACGTCGCAGACGATGCGTGGGGTGGCGTAGCCGGGTAGGTAGCCCATGATGGCGTGTTGGAGTTCTTGGGCTTCCCAGACCGCGACGCGCCAGTGTTCGGCGTTGGGGATCATGTCGCACATGTAGAAGTAGTAGGGCAGGATGCCGGCTTCGCCTTGTAGGGCGAAGCAGAGGTCGAGCAGGTCGGCGGGGGTGGCGTTGACGCCGCGCATGAGGACGCCTTGGTTGCGGACGTCGCGGACGCCGGCTTCCAGTGCGGTGCGGGTGGCTTCGGCGACCAGTGGGGTGACGGTGTTGGCGTGGTTGACGTGGGTGTGGATGGCGAGGTTGACGCCGCGGCGGCGAGCGGTGCGGGCGACGCGTTCGAGGCCTTCGGTGACCTTGGGTTGTAGCCAGTGTTGGGGGAGTGCGGCGAGTGCTTTGGTGGCCAGGCGGATGTCGCGGACGGTGTCGATGTCCAGCAGGCGCATGAGGAATGTTTCGAGTTGGTGCCAGGGGACGTTGGCGACGTCGCCGCCGGAGAC
>DASZXM010000201.1:0-4842 GCA_035546415.1 Pseudonocardiaceae bacterium | reverse complement strand
AGCCCGCGGTGCGGCGGCCCAGAACCGCTCGCGGTCCGGTGGCGGCTCCGCGACAGCCGGACTCGGCACCCCGGCGGGCACCCGGGCGATCGACTCCAGCATCGCCGTCGTGGCGCCGAGCAGCTCCTCCTGCACGGCGGCCAGCGTCCGGCCGTCGGCCTGCAATCGTTTGATGGCAACGAGTTGCAGCAGGTGCCGGCGGCCGTACAGGGCCGTGCGGCCGCGCATCGCGGCCGGCCGGTCCAGCAGGCCGATGGTGGTGTACCAACGGATCGTGCGCCGGTCGGGCACGTCACGCACCCGACCGTTGGACTGCCCCGGGTAGTCAGCGGCCAACGCACCGGCCACCCCGGCCGACAGCTCGTCGATCGTCCACAACCCGTCCACGCCTCCACAGTGACACTGTCATATGACAGTGTCAAGGTGATGGGCCGGTCAGGCGGGACGGGGTACGGCCGTCGCCGGGGCCGGCTGACGGGAGAAGCGCATCGCGCCGTCGTCGATCCGCCCGAAGCGGAGCTTGACCACGTCGTGCGCGTAGCTCATGCCCATGCGCCACGGCGTGCGCGAACCGGACTTCGGGAACTCCGCGATCGACCGCAGGACGTAGCCGGCCTGGAAGTCCAGCAGCGGGCGTTCGGCGACTGTCGGATCGTCGTTCACCGGAACGCACTTGGCGTAGCCGTGCGCGTCCAAGTGGCGCAGCAACCGGACCACGTACTCGCTGACCAGGTCGGCCTTCAGCGTCCACGACGCGTTCGTGTAGCCGATGGTGAACGCGAAGTTCGGCACGCCGCTGAGCATCATTCCCTTGTACGCCATGGTTTCCGGCAGCTTGACCACGTCGCCGTCGACCGTCAGCTCCATACCGCCGATCGCCAGCAGCCGCAGGCCGGTTGCCGTGACGACGACGTCCGCGTCCAGCGTCGCGCCCGACGTGAGCTCGACGCCGGTCGCGGTGAACTCCCGGACGTGGTCGGTCACGACCGACGCCGTGCCCCGCCGGATCGCCGCGAACAGGTCGCCGTCCGGCGCCAGGCACAGCCGCTGGTCCCACGGGTTGTACGTGGGCCGGAAGTGCGTGTCGACGTCGTAGCCGGCCGGCAGCGACTTGACCGCCAGCGTGCGCAGCAACGACCGCACGGTGTCCGGCCGACGCCTGCTCAGCTCGTAGAACAGCGTGCCCAGCAGCACGTTCTTCCAGCGCGTCACCGGGTAGGACGCGCGGTCGCCGAGCAGCCTGCGCAGCCGGTTGGCGATCGCGTCCTCGGCCGGCCGTGCCGCGATGTAGGTGGGCGAACGCTGCAACATCGTCACGTGGGCCGCGCGCTCGGCCAGCGCCGGCACCAGCGTCACGGCTGTCGCCCCGCTGCCGATCACCACGACCTTCTTGCCGGTGTAGTCCAGGTCCGCCGGCCACTGCTGCGGGTGCACGACCGTGCCGCCGAACCGTTCGATGCCCGGGAAGTCCGGCAGGTGACCGCCGTCGTAGTGGTAGTAGCCCGTGCACAGGTAGAGGAACCGCGCGGTGAACCGGACCGGTTGCCCGTCGTGGACGGCGTCGACCGTCCACCGGGAGTCCGGTGTGGACCACGCGGCGCCCAGCACCCGGTGGCCGAAGCGGATGTGCCGGTCGATGCCGGCTTCCCGGGCCGTGTCCCGCACGTAGTCCAGGATCGCCGGGCCGTCCGCGATCGCCTTCGCGTCGGTCCACGGCCGGAACCGGTAGCCGAGCGTGTGCATGTCCGAGTCCGACCGCACGCCCGGGTACCGGAACAGGTCCCACGTGCCGCCGATCGCGTCCCGCGCCTCCAGGATCGCGTAGTCGCGGCGCGGGAAGGCGGACTGGATGTGGTGCGCGGCGCCGATGCCGGACAGGCCGGCTCCGACGATCAGCACGTCGACGTGCTCGGTCATCGCGTCGGACCCTTCTGTGCGGCGCGCAGCAGCGACGTCGCCCGGGCGAGGACGTCGTAGTAGTGGGTGGGCGCGATCCGCGCCAGCGCGTCGAACAGGTACGCGTCCGGCCCGACCAGGATGCGGGCCTTGCCGGCCTCCACGCCGCGGTGGATGATCTCGGCCGCCTTGTCCGGCGACGTCATCGTGATCGCCTCGAACTGCGCCGCCATCTGCTCCTTGGTGCGGCCAAGGCCCTCCGGGTCCTTGCGCACCCGGGCGTTGCGCGCGATGTTCGTCCGGATGCCGCCCGGGTGCACGTTCACCGCGCCGACGCCGGTGCCGCGCAACTCCTGGCGCAGCGAGTCGGTGAAGCCGCGCACGGCGAACTTCGCCGCGCAGTAGGCACTCTGGTTCGGCATCCCGAGCAGGCCGAACACGCTGGACGTGTTCACGATGACGCCATCGTCCTGCTCGACGAGGATCGGCAGGAACGCCCGCGTCCCGTTGACGACGCCGTGGAAGTTGATGCCGTGCAGCCAGTCGTCGTCCTCGATCACGGTGTCCAGCACGGTGGACGTCACGGCGACGCCCGCGTTGTTGAACACGGCGGCCAGCGGCGCGGTGAGCCAGTCCCGCACCTCGTCGGCGAACCGCAGCTGGTCGGCGGCGTCGCTGACGTCCAGCACCCGGGTCAGCACCGGCCCGGTCAGGGACGCGGCCGTCTTCTCCAGGCCGGTCCGGTCGATGTCGGCGATGGCCACCGGCGAGCCCAGCCGGGACAGCCGCTGGGCCAGGCTGCGACCGATGCCGGACGCCGCACCGGTGATCATCACGGGCCGGCCGGTGATCCTGGGCCGTTGTCGAGGCATCGTCAGCTCCTTGCCGTGCGGGGGTGGGCGGCCGTGCGGAGGTGGGCGGCCGTGCCGGGACGAGCGTGGCCGCCGGGCAGATCGTCGCCCATGCCGGCGGCCGTGGCCAGACCCGCCCCGCTCATGACCGGGTCCCGGTCGTCTCGGTCGTCTCGGTCGTCCCGGTCGTCTCGGTCGTCCCGGTCGTCTCGGCGGCAGCGGCCGCCGGGCGGCGCGTCCGCCTGCGCACCAGCGCCAGGCCGCCCTTGCCCGGCGCGTTCGCGACGCCCCGCGAGTGCCACCGTTCGGCGGGCCGGGCGGTCGGGACCAGCGTGAAGTCGCGTAGCAGCGTCCGCAGCACCACGTTCATCTCCATCGTGGCGAACGCGGCGCCCGGGCAGCGCCGAGTGCCGCCGCCGAACGGGATCCACTGGTACAGGTCGGGTTTCGCGCCGACGAACCGCGTCGGGTCGAACCGCTGCGGGTCCGGGAAGATCGCCGGGTCGTCGTGGATCAGGTCGATGCTGACCAGCACCGTGTAGCCCCTGGGCAGCGTCCACCGACCCAGTTGGAAGCGGTCCGCCTTGACCATGCGGCCCACCATGTCGATCACCGGTCGGATGCGCTGCACCTCGGTGATCGTCGCCTCGCGCAGGGCGCTGCCGCCGTCGTCCACCTCCGCGACCAGGTCGCGCAGCACGTCCGGGTGGCGGCGCAGCCGCTCGACGGCCCAGGCCAGCGTGGTCGCCGTCGTCTCGTGCCCGGCGGCCAGCAGCGTCAGCAACTCGTCGGCGATCTCGCCGCGCGTCATCGGGCTGCCGTCGTCGTAGCGGCTCTGCACCATCATCGCGAGCACGTCGTCCCGCTCGGCGATGGTCTCGTCGGCCAGCGCCCTGCCGATCAGCCGGTCGACGATCGCGTCGTACTCGCGGCGCATCAGCCAGAACCGGCCCCACGGGCTCCAGCGTCCCCAGTCGACGGTCGGGATCGGCAGCACGGCCAGCCGGGAGCCCAGGTTCACCATGCGGGGCAGCAGTGCGCGCAGTTCGGCGAACTCGGCGCCCTCGGCGCCGAACACGGCACGCAGGATGGCGTTCAGCGTGATCCGCATCGTCGAGGGCATCGTCGGGAACTCGCGGTCCTCCGGCCACGACGCCAGTTCACGCTCGGTCTCCTCCTCGATGATCCCCTCGTACGCGGCCAGCCTGCGGCCGTGGAACGGCGGCACGAGCAGCTTGCGCTGTTTGCGGTGCGCCTCGCCGTTGAGCGCGAACAGCGACCCGGGGCCCAGGACGCGGCCGAGGTTGGGCTCCAGGTTCCGCACGACGTCCGAACCGGCCTGGAACAGCTGTTTGATCTCGGCGGGGTTGCTGATCACCACGGCGCGCCCGAAGATCGCCATGTTCACCGTGAAGGCGTCACCGTAGCGGGCCCGCATGTCCGGCATGCCCCTGCGTGGCCTGGTCAGGGCGTACGCCGCCTGCACGAAACGTGGCTTCGTCGGGCCGGGCGGCAGCGTCACCGTGGTCGTCATCAAGGCACCTTCCCCGTGTGGTACGTCACCGTACCGACCTGACGGTACGCCCGCGTACCATGGAGTACAAGGGGACGGGAGGTACGGTGACCGGCATGACGACCGCGAGTCGCCGACAGGTGGAGGCCGTGGGCGACACGTTCCGCCAGCGTCTGCTGGACGCGCTGGCCGCGTCCATCGCCGAAGAGGGTTACGGCGCCACGACGGTCGCCGGCATCGTGCGCCGCGCACGGACGTCCCGGCGCACGTTCTACGAGCACTTCGCCGACAAGGAAGCGTGCTTCGTCGCGCTGGTGACCGACGCGAACACCCTGACGATCCGGCAGATCGCGGCGGCCGTCGACCCCACGGCCCCCTGGGAACACCAGGTGCGGCAGGCCGTCGAGGCGTGGATCAGGTCCGCGCAGGCCGCGCCGGAGATCACGCTGAGCTGGATCCGGGACGTGCCGTCGCTCGGCACCGCCGCCCGCGCGTTGCAGCGGGACGTCATGGAGGCGTTCATCGCCATGATCCAGACGCTGTGCGACACCGAGGAGTGGCGCGCGGTCGGCACCGTGCCGG
>DASZXM010000200.1:0-14616 GCA_035546415.1 Pseudonocardiaceae bacterium | reverse complement strand
AGGTGCGCGGGAAACGGCCGGACCGGCTGCACATGTCCGGCCGGGAGGCCGCCGACGTGGCCAACGCGGCCGGCGTCGGCCAACTCCTGCTGACGCACGTACTGCCGTGGAGCGACCGGAACGGCGTGCTGGCCGACGCGGCCGGGTTCCGCGGGCCGGTCCGGTTGGCCGACCGGTGTTCCCGTTACACGGTCTGAGCGGACCGCAGCCGATCGCCGGCCAGCGGGCCCAGGAACCGTTGGGCCAGTTTGGCGAACGGCTGCGGTGCGCCGGTGCAGCGGAACGTGTGGTCGGGCTCGTCGCTCGGGTCCGGTTCGCGCAGCAGGTCCCGTTCGGTGAGGACGCGCACCACGTCCTTCGCGGTTTCCTCGGCGCTGGACACCAGCGTCACGCCGTCACCCATCACGAGCTGCAGCACACCGGTCAGCAGCGGGTAGTGCGTGCAGCCGAGCACGAGAGTGTCCACATCGGCCCGCAGCAGCGGCTCCAGGTAACCCTGTGCCAGGCCGAGCATCTGGCGACCGGATGTGATGCCCCGCTCGACGAAGTCGGCGAACTGCGGGCACGCCACGCTGGTCACCTGGACGTCCCGGGCGGCGGCGAACGCGTCCTCGTAGGCGCGGGACCGGATCGTGCCCACCGTGCCGATCACGCCGACCCGGCCGGACCGGGTCGTGTGGACCGCGCGTCGCACGGCGGGGATGACGACCTCGATCACCGGCACGTCGTAGCGTTCCCGGGCGTCCCGCAGGCACGCGGCGGACGCGGTGTTGCACGCCACGACGAGCAGCTTCACCCCGCTGGTCACCAGGTCGTCCATGACGGCCAGGGCGTACTCGCGGACCCGGGCGATCGGTTTCGGGCCGTACGGCGCGTGGGCCGTGTCGCCGACGTAGCGCAGCCGCTCCGACGGCAACTGGTCCAGGATCGCCCGTGCCACCGTCAACCCGCCGACTCCGGAATCGAAGATGCCGATCGGCGAGTTGGTGGACGTCATGTGGTCAGGCTACCGGGCAGAACAGTGGTGGTACCGCCGTTGGTCCCGACCGACGGGCGCCGGTTGGCCTTCGACACCAGCCACGCACACAGCACGCCGGCGAGCGCGCCGAACACGTGACCCTGCCACGAGATGTCCTCCCGGCCGGGCACGAGCCCCCACAGCACGCTGCCCCAGTAGAACAGCAGCACCAGGGCCACGACGATCTGCCCGACGCTCCGGTTGACGACACCCCTGACCAGCAGGAACATCAGCCAGCCGAACGCGACGCCGGACGCGCCGATGGTGCTGCTGCCACTCGGCGAGATCAGCCACACACCCAGGCCGCTGATGATCCACACGACGGTGGTGATGGCGATCCACGGGCCGATACCGCCTGCCATGGCGAGGAAGCCGAACACCAGCACCGGAATGGTGTTGCCGAGCAGGTGCGCCCAGTTGGCGTGCAGCAGCGGGGCCCAGACGATCTCGGGCAGCCCCATCAGGGTGCGCGGATGGATGCCGTCCCGCACCAGCGATCCGTGGAACGCGGTGAGGTTGACCAGTTCGATGAGGTAGAGCAGGGCCGTGAACGAGACGATGACGATCGCCGCCGCCAGCGGTCGCGGCGGCAGGATGCGTTTCGTCGGGTTCCTCGGCGACACGGTGACCGGTGTGCTGTCCACACCATCGAGGCTACGAGCGGTTTCCGGGTCCGACCTCAGGGTCGACCCTGAATTTTCACCAAGTCACGCGGATGGTGGCACTCCGTGCGACGGTCGTTGTCGCAGCGTCATCGCACCCGCGGCGGCGGTTGCCGTGCCATCATCGGGCGCGTGACGGACCTGGAGATCGCGCTGCGCGGCGAACCGGCGCTGGGTGAGGGCCCGACCTGGGATGTCGGCGACGGCAGCCTGGTGTGGGTGGACATCCTGGGGTGCGCGGTGCACCGCTTCCGCCCCACGACGGGCCGGGACGAGGCGATCCCGGTACCGCAGCACGTGGGGGCGGCGAAGCCGAGAACGAACGGCGGCCTGGTGCTGAACCTGCGCGACGGCGTCGGCCTGATGGATTTGGCAGGCCAACTGCGCTGGCTCGTCTACTGGGAACGCGAGGGCATGCGCGGCAACGACGCCGCGATCGACCCGGCGGGCAGGCTGTGGGCGGGCACGATGCGCTACGACCAGGCATCGGGCGGCGGTTTCCTGGCCAGGGTGGCACCGGACGGCCGAGCGACGGTGGTCCTGCCGGAGGTGTCGATCAGCAACGGCATCGGCTGGTCTCCGGACGAACGCACGATGTACTACGTGGACTCCCCGACCCACCGCATCGACATGTTCGACTACGACGTCGCGGCAGGCGAAATCCGCAACCGCCGCCCGTTGACGGAGGTCACCGACACGGACGGAGTCCCGGACGGCCTGTGCGTGGACGCGGCGGGGTGCGTGTGGGTGGCCGTGAACGGCGGCGGCCAGGTCCGCCGCTACACCCCGAAGGGCGAGCTGGACCGTGTCGTGGAGGTGCCGGCACGCCAGGTATCGGCGTGCTGCTTCGGCGGTGACGACTTCACCGACCTGTACATCACGACGGGCAGGGAAGGCTTCACCGACGCGGACGCCACAGCCCAGCCCCTGGCCGGCAGCCTGTTCGTGGCGCCGGACACCACCGAGGGCATGCCGACCGCGCGCTTCCCCGGCTGACCGGGGACGGGGGAACCACCCGAGCTACGCCCAGAGCTGCCCGTCGATGCGCTCGGCCGCCTCGTCCAACGTCCCGCCGTACGCGCCCGTGGACAGGTACTTCCACCCCGCGTCGGCCACGATGAACGCCACGTCCGCGTCCTCCCCCGTGCCGGCCGCCTTCTCCGCGACGGCCAACGCGGCGTGCAGGATCGCACCGGTCGAGATGCCGGCGAAGATGCCCTCCGTCTCCAGCAACTGCCGGGTCCGGCGCAGCGCGTCCCGCGAACCGACCGAGAACCTGCTGGTCAGCACGTCCGGGTCGTACAGCTCGGGAACGAACCCTTCGTCCAGGTTCCGCAGGCCGTAGACCAACTCCCCGTAGCGCGGCTCAGCGGCGATGATCTGCACGTCCGGCTTGTGTTCGCGCAGGTAGCGGCCGACGCCGACCAGGGTGCCCGTCGTGCCCAGGCCGGCCACGAAGTGGGTCAGGGTCGGCAGGTCGCGCAGCAGTTCCGGGCCGGTGCCGCGGTAGTGGGCGTCCGCGTTGGCCGGGTTGCCGTACTGGTAGAGCATGACCCAGTCGGGGTGCTCCGCGGCCAGTTTCTTCGCCACCGCGACGGCCTGGTTGGAACCTCCGGTGGCGGGCGAGTTGATGATCTCCGCGCCGTACGCCTCCAGCAGCTGCCGGCGCTCGACGGACGTGTTCTCCGGCATCACGCAGACCAGCCGGTAGCCCTTGAGCTTCGCGGCCATGGCCAGCGCGATGCCGGTGTTGCCGGACGTCGGCTCCAGCACCGTGCACCCGGGCCGCAACCGCCCGGCGGCCTCCGCGGCCTCCATCATCGCCAGCGCGGGCCGGTCCTTGATGGAGCCGGTCGGGTTGCGGTCCTCCAGTTTCGCCCACAGCCGCACGTTCGGCGCGGGCGACAAGTGGGGCAGCCCGACCAGCGGCGTGTCCCCCAGTGCGTCGAGCAGGGAGTCGTACCTCGCCATGGTGCTGCCTCCTCCAGACGGGGACGGGTCAGCGCATGCCGCCGGCAACCGCCGGCAGGATGGTCACGGTGTCACCGTCGGCGACCGCGGCGTCCAGGCCACCGGAGAACCGCACGTCCTCGTCGTTGACGTACACGTTGACGAAGCGGTGCAGCGAACCCTCCTTGACCAGGCGCGCCTTGAGGCCGGCGTGGTTGGCCTCCAGGTTGTCGATCACTTCGGCCAGGGTGGCGCCCTTCGCCTCGACGGACTTCTCCCCGCCGGTGTGCGTGCGCAGGATGGTGGGGATGGAAACGGTGACGGCCATGCTGGGAAACCTCCACTCGGGCTGATGACATTCCAGACGCGCGACAGCCCACCGAGTATTCCGGCGGGCTGGGTGAAGTCACGGACAGTCGACGGTGTCGTCACGACCAGTGTGGGCGAACATGTACGATTCGACCACTTCGACCGGTTCTTCGGTCACCACGCCGTCCAGGATCCGGTACGAGCGCAGCTCGTGCTCCTCGGGATCGCGGGTGGAGACCAGCACGTAGTGCGCGTCGGGCCACTGGGCGTAGGAGATGTCGGTCCGCGACGGGTACGCCTCCGTGGCGGTGTGCGAGTGGTAGATCACGATGTAGTCCTCGCCGGCCGCGTTCATGGCCCGGTCGGTCCGGAAGTACTCACCGGACTCGAACTCGTAGAACGTGGGCGAGCGGGCCGCGTTCTGCATCGGGATGAATCGCTCGGGGCGGTCCGACCCCTCGGGACCGGCGAGAATGCCGCAGGCCTCGTCGGGGTGGTCGCGACGGGCGTGCGCCACCATCGCGTCCACGAGGTCACGTCGGATCACCAGCACAACCCCATCCTACGGGCCGATACGTCTCCTTCCGATATGTGAGAGGACACGTACCGTGGCTAGTGGCGCGGCCAGACGTCCTGGTAGGCGGGTAGGCCGGGCACCGCGGTGGCTGCCAGCAGGGCGTGCACGACCGACCTGGCGAACACCTGTGCGACAGCCGCACACAGCTTGTCCAGTTCCCCCGCCCTGGCCGGGGCCGCGAACGTGCCGGTCACCTCCGACAGCGGCCGTTTACCGGTGGCCAGGGCGAACACCGTGTCGCCGTCGAACATCGAGTGCGCCGGGCGCACCGCCCTGGCCAGGCCGTCCTGCGCGGCGACCGCCAAGCGCCTGGCCTCCGCCTTCGTCAGCTCCGCGTCGACCGCGACGACCCCGATCGTGGTGTTCAACACGGTCGGCTGGTCGGGCAGCCGGGCGGGCGAGTCCGGCCAGTCGACGCCGAACTCGCCGGCGATCTCGTGATCGGCCGCCCACGGCCGGCCGGTGGCCAGGTCGACGGCCTCTCCGGCGGCGTTCGCGGCGGCCAGGGCGCCGACCGTGGTACCCGATTCCAGTACGACACTGGCCGTGCCGATGCCACCCTTGAGCGACCCGAGTTTCGCGCCGGTGCCCGCACCCACGGTTCCTTGCACGACCGGGCCGGACGTGGCCGCCTGGCATGCTGCATAACCGAAATCGGCGTCCGGCCGGTTGCCCCACGCGTTGCGCGGCAGGTCGAACAGCACCGCGGCGGGCACGATCGGCACCACCTCGTGCGGCTGTGTGCCCACCGGGAACCCGTGCCGGTGCTCGCCCAGCCAGCGCATCACGCCGTCGGCCGCGGCCAGGCCGTACGCGCTGCCGCCGGACAGGCACACGCCGTGCGCCTGCTGCACCAGGTTCTCCGGCGCCAGCAGGTCGGTTTCCCGCGTGCCGGGAGCGCCGCCGCGCCCGTCGACGCCGCCGACCGCGCCGTCCGGCACGAGCACCACGGTCGTGCCGGTCGCCCAGCCCGCTTCCAGTCGTTGGTGGTGGCCGACCAGCACACCGGGAACGTCGGTGATCGCGTTGTGCGGCCCCGGGGCGATCATTCGGATCCCGTCATTCGGACGCCGTCATTCCGACACCGTCATTCCGACATCGCCTGCACGAGGCTCTCCTGCACCCACGTGAGCCAGTGGTAGACGTTCAGGTGCGGCTCGCGCGGATCGTCCGGCGGCAGGTGGTCGGGCATGTCCTCGGTGACGTCCAATGCCGTGCCCAGAGCCAGCCGCACGTCGTTCAACGCGGACAGCCACGCGTCCGCCTGTTCCAGGCTGAGCCGCACCTCGCCGCCGTTGGACGGGCACGTGTCCAGGACGACGCCCGCGACGCCGGTCTTCAGATCGAGCAGCTCCGGTTCGTGCAGCGACCGCAGCGCGGCCGCCGAGTTCTGGTCCTCCACCGACGGCGCGTCGTCGTCCAGCCGGTGGAAGTCGGGCAGCAGGCGGGACAGGATCGGGTCGTCCGGTGAGGTCGACGGACCCGTGCGGATGCCGGTCAGCTCGGCCAGGTCATCCTGCGGTGCCTCTTCCGCTCTGACCTCCAGCATCTCCCGGACCTGGCTCACCATGCCGCGCACCAGTGCGGCCTCCTGACGGTCGAACACCGCGCTCACGCGCTCGCCCTTGCGGCGCCAGCCCTTCACCGCCGGCACTCCGAGTACCCGATCATGACGCGCATCATCGCCGATGCGGTCAGCCCGATCGCTGCATGGTCGCCCACAGGCCCGCCGCGTGCAGCTTGGCGACGTCCGCCTCCACCTTGTCCTTGGAACCGGAGGACACGATGGCCCTGCCCTTGTGGTGCACGTCCAGCATCAGCTTGACGGCCTTGTCCCGGCCGTAGCCGAACAGCTTCTGGAAGACGTAGGTGACGTAGGACATCAGGTTGACCGGGTCGTTCCACACGACTGTCTGCCACGGCGTTTCCTCGACGCCCAGCTCGGCGCCGGCCAGGTCAGCCTGTGTCTGCTCCTGCTCGACGGGCGTGGTCATGTGTCCATGGTGGCACGCCCAAGTCCAGCATGTGATCCGGTGTCCCCCTTAACTTAGGCTGGGCCGCATGACGGCTCCCGGCGCGAGCACCGCGCTGCTCACCGACCACTACGAGCTGACCATGCTGGCCAGTGCCCTGGCCGACGGCAGCGGTCACCGCCCGTGCGTGTTCGAGGCGTTCGCCCGCAGGCTGCCCGGTGGCCGGCGGTACGGCGTCGTCGCCGGCGTGGGCCGGCTGCTGGACGCGATCGCCGCGTTCCGGTTCGGCGACGCGGAGATCGAACGACTGGCCGCGTCGGACGTGGTCGACCGGGCGACACTGGACTGGCTGGCGAACTACCGGTTCACCGGCGACATCGACGGCTACCCGGAGGGGGAGCTCTACTTCCCCGGTTCACCGCTGTTGACGGTGCGCGCGTCGTTCGCGGAGGGCGTGCTGCTGGAGACACTGGTGCTGTCCATCCTCAACCACGACTCCGCCGTCGCCGCCGCGGCGGCCCGGATGGTGAGCGCGGCCAACGGGCGGCCGATCATCGAGATGGGCTCGCGGCGCACGCACGAGATGGCCGCCGTCGCCTCGGCCCGCGCCACGTACCTGGCCGGCTTCTCGTCCACGTCGAACCTGGAGGCCGGCCGCACGTACGGCATCCCCACGACCGGCACGTCGGCGCACGCGTTCACGCTGCTGCACGACTCGGAGGAACAGGCGTTCCGCGGCCAGATCGACGTGCTCGGCCCGAACACGACCCTGCTGGTGGACACGTACGACATCACCAGCGGCATCGCCACGGCCATCAAGGTGGCCGGCACCGACCTGCGCGCGGTCCGCATCGACTCCGGCGACCTGGGCGTGCTGGCCAGGCATGCCCGCGACCAGTTGGACAACCTCGGCGCCCGCAACACCCGGATCGTGGTGTCCGGTGACCTGGACGAGTTCGCCATCGCGTCGCTGCGCGCCGAACCGGTGGATGCCTACGGCGTCGGTACGTCGGTGGTGACCGGTTCCGGCGCGCCGACGGCCGGGATGGTCTACAAACTGGTCGAAGTGGACGGTCGCCCGGTGGCGAAACGCAGCTCGCACAAGGAGTCCAAGGGTGGCCGGAAGGCTGCGCTGCGCCGACACCGGGAGACCGGCACGGCCGTCGAGGAGGTCGTCTACGTCGTCGGCCGCGACGTGGAGCGCGGGCCGTACGACCAGGAGCTACAGATCCCGCTGGTGCGCGGCGGGGATGTCGTGCCGGACCTGCCGTCGCTTTCGGACGGCCGGGAACGGCTGCGCAAGGCACTGGTCAGCGTGCCGTGGGAGGGGCTGAAGCTGTCGCAGGGCGAACCGGCCATTCCCACGACGTTCCTCTGATTCGGGTTCGGGAGAGTGGAGACATGGCGAAGGCTCTGATCGTCGTCGACGTGCAGAACGACTTCTGCGAGGGCGGCTCACTGCCGGTCACCGGCGGCGCCGCCGTCGCGGCGGCGATCTCGGCGCACATGGCGGGCACGCCCTACGACCAGGTGGTCGCCACCCGCGACTACCACATCGATCCGGGTACGCACTTCAGCGACCACCCCGACTACGTGTCGACGTGGCCGGTGCACTGCGTGCGCGGCACGGCGGGCGCGTCGTTCCACCCGGAGCTCGACGTCGCGCCGGTCGCCGCGGTGTTCGCCAAGGGTGCGCACGCCGCCGCCTACTCCGGTTTCGAGGGCACCAGCGGGGCCGGTGTCCCGCTGGCCGACTGGCTGCGCGCGCACGGCGTCGACCAGGTCGACGTGGCGGGCATCGCCACCGACCACTGCGTCCGGGCCACCGCCCTGGACGCCGTCCGCGCCGGCCTGCGCACCACGGTGCTGCTGGACCTCACGGCCGGCGTCGCCCGGGCGACGGTGGACAAGGCACTGACGGACATGGACGACGCCGGCGTGACACTGATCGGGTCACCGCACGTCGGCTAGACCGGTCGACCGCGCCCCGGGTCGGCGGCCGGACCCGCCTCGGCCGCCGCACGGCGGTCAGACCCGGCGCAGCAGCGTTTCCAGGGCGTCCAGCACGCGGGCGGCCGCTTTGCCGTCCCCGTACGGGTTCTCGTCGACCGGCCAGGTCGGCCGGTCGGCCAGCAACGCGCGGGCGTGGTCGACGATCCGGTCGGTGTCCGTGCCGACGAGCCACGCTCGGCCCGCGGCCACGGCCTCCGCGCGCTCGGTCGTGTCCCGCAGCACCAGGACCGGCGTGGCGAAGCTGGGTGCCTCCTCCTGCACGCCGCCGGAGTCGGTGAGCACCAGTGCGCTGCGACGCAGCACCCGGATCAGGTCCGGGTAGTCCAGTGGGTCGGTGACCGTGACCCTCGGATGCGTGCCCAGCACGGCCGTCACCCGCGTGCGCACGGCGGGGTTGGGATGCGCCGGGAACACCACACGGACGTCGGCGTGCTCGTCGGCGATCCGCCGCACCGCGAGCAGGATGCGGTCCAGCGGCGCGCCCCACGACTCCCTGCGATGGGCCGTGACCAGCAGCAGGCGCGCCCCGGTGCGGTCCAGGTCCGCCTCGGCGGCGACGAGCAGCGAGTCGGTCGCCGGCCGGTTCAGCCGGGCGATGTGGTGGGCCGCGTCGACCACGGTGTTGCCGGTGACCACGATGTCGGGCCGGGGCAGTGACTCGGCGCGCAGCGCGTCGGCCGCCGCCTGGGTCGGCGCCAGGTGCAGCGACGCGATCCTGGCCACCAACTGCCGGTTGCCCTCCTCCGGGAACGGCGCGGTCAGGTCGCCGGTGCGCAGGCCGGCCTCCAGGTGCACGACGGGCACCGACCGCCAGAACGCGGCCAGCGCGCCCGCCAGGGTCGTCGACGTGTCACCCTGCACGATGACGGCGGCCGGTTTCGTGCGGGCCAGCAGGTCGTCGAACGCCGGAAGCAGGCCGGCGAACAGCTCCGCCTGGCCACCGGTCGAGCGCCGCACGTCCAGCCACTCGTCCGGGTAGAGCCCGAACGGCCGCAGCGCCTGTTCCACGACGTGCCGATGTTGTCCACTGTGGATGATGGTGGGACGGATGCCGGTCTGGCTCTGGCGATCCGCCAGCGCGAGTGCCACCGGGGCCGCCTTGATCGCCTCGGGGCGGGTGCCGACGAGCAACTGCACATCCATTGTCGGGAAGTTCCCTCTCCTGGGTGCGCGGTACCGCCCGGCGGATGCGACGCACCCGCCGGGCGAACCGTCATCTATGCGACCGTCTCGTCGTCACCGGGGCCGGCCAGCCGGTGGCGGCGCCGGCCGGCGAACACCGCCAGCACGCCCGCCACCAGCAGGATGACGCCGAAGATGATCCAGCCGGTCACGTTGGCACCTGTGAAGGCGAGGGTGCCGGCACCAGCGCCGACCGCACCGCCGGCTCCAGGAACCTTGTACATGAGGTGTGCTCTCCCTGCCGGTTCAGGCCGCGGTGGCGGCGCTGGTCCGGCGACGGCGGACGACGGTCGTCCCGACCGGCACGGCGATCGCGCCGAGCAGGCCGAGGCCGATCCACAGTCCGGCGCCGGACGCCATCGGGATGGGCAGTGCGGCCGGGCCGCACGTCGCGGACGAGATGATCACGTCACCGGAGCCGATCGCGCCGACCCCCCTGCCGCCCAACAGGTGCAGGTGGAGGGCGTTGACCGTGAGGCTGCCGTCCCGGTTGTGGATCTGCTCGTTGAGGGTCAGCGTGGCGACGTTGCCGACCAGCGGCAGGCTGATCCGGACCACGGTGTTGGGCGCCGGGTTCACAGCCAGCGCGCCGAGCTTGCCCAGTGTGGCGTTGGCGAGCGTCGACTGGCCGTGCTCACCCTTCTGGTCGGCTTCGCACTTGGCGACGATGAGGTCGGCGTGCACGGAGCCCAGCGCGGACAGCAGTGGCAGGCCGACCTTCGCCGTGCTCGCGGTGGCGGTGACGCCACCGGTGTTCGGGTCCTTCTTGGCCGAGGTGTTGATCACGCCGGCGGTGAGCACGCCCGGCACGGTGGCCGAGGCGAGGGTGTCGGTGGTGGGACCGGTCGTCCTCGCGGCCGCCAACGGACCGACGTGGACGGCGGGGACGTTCAGCAAGGTCACGTCGACCTTGACGCCGTAGGCGGAGCCGTCACCGGGTGCCGCCGAGGCCGGCACGACGCCGACCAGCAGCGCCGCGACAGCGGTTAACGCCAGAACGCCACCACGGCGCGCGATACGCAAACGCATCTATTTCCTCCGAATCGGTCCCTCGTGGAAACGGCGGCCGCCGGAGTGGTCTCCGGCCGGGACGGTCCGTACGAAGGGACTTCAGGTATTTGCGCGACCGTTTATCGACAATGCGCCCCACATCCGTCAACCGCCACCACCCGACCGTGTCGATCGGCCACTCGACACGGTCATCCCACGGCCCGCGTGATCGGGTCTGGGTAGCGAAGACTCCACCAACGACACCCGATCGAGTGGTCAAGAAGCAAGATCCACCAGCCGACCGGAGGAGAAGCAGGTTTCAAACATCTGCAACCCGTACGGATGAACAGGCCAGCGCGTGGCCGACGGAAAGGACGACCTTGACCGCCAGTGACGTCGCAGCGCACCGACCGTCCCCGTTATCCCTCCGACTGCTCATCGCGCTGCTCGCGGCCGTCGTGCTGCTGCTCGTGCTGGGCCACCGGGTGTACCAGAGCGCCGAGATCAGCGTCGCCGGCCTGCTGCTGCACCTGTTCTCGTCGTCCGGCGTGTACGTCGTCGCCGACCAACAGACCGTCTACTTCGGACTCGGATCACCGACCCCGCTCGGCCTGACCATGACACCCGAGTGCACGTCGGCGTTCCTGCTGGTGCCGCTGGTCGTCGTGTCGGCCGTGCTGATCGGGCTCCGGCCGGCCATCGCCCGGCGCGTCATGGCGTCGCTGGGTGTCGCGGCGCTCGTGCTGATCGTGGTGAACCAGCTGCGCATCCTGACCCTGGCCGGGCTGGTCGGCCTGCTGGGCACGAACACCGGCTACTACTGGGGCCACACCATGGTCGGCTCCCTGGTCAGCGTGTTCGGCGGCGCGATCGCGCTGGTGCTGTTCGTGTGGCTCGCCACGAAGCAGCGGCGGAACGGATGAACGAGGGCTCCGTCACCGTCCTGCTCGGCTTCACGCAGGCGATCGCCCTCACCATGAGTGTCGCGTTCCTGGTCTACGTGTACGTGATCATCGTGCCGTACCTGCGGCACAAGCCGGTGCCGCCGGGGGACGCCGGCCGGTTCGACTGGCACTTCCTGGTGCCGTGCCGGGACGAGGAGGCCGTCGTCGGGCCGACCGTGCGCTACCTGCGCTCCCGGTTCCCGCAGGCCCACGTGTGGGTCATCGACGACGACTCGGAGGACCGCACGTCGTACGTCGTGCAGGGCCTGCAGTACGCGCACGGCGCGGAGAGCCGTTACATCCACCTGGTCCGGCGGCGCAGGCCCAACGCGCGCACCGGCAAGGGCGACGCGCTCAACGCGGCGTACCGCGAACTCAAGGCGTGGACCGGCAGGCACTGCGACACCAACCGGCAGATCCTGGTCGTCGTCGACGCGGACGGCCGGCCGGCGCCGAACTGCCTGGAGATCTGCGCGGGCGCCAGCCTGTTCGGCAACGAGAAGATCGGCGCCGTGCAGATCGACGTGCGGATGGGCAACCGGGACACCCCGCCGCCGCACAGCACGGGCCTGCGGCGTTGGCTGGGCTGTGTCATGGTGCGCATGCAGGACCTGGAGTTCCGCACGGCCATCGCGGCGATCCAGAAGTCGCGCGGCTACACGGGCACCATCTCGATGGGCGGCAACGGCCAGTTCGCCCGGCTGTCGGCGCTGGACTCGATCGCGGGTGCGCGCGGCGAACCGTGGCGCGGCTCGCTGCTGGAGGACTTCGAACTCGGCGTGCACCTGCTGACCGAGGGCTGGCACACCGGGTTCACCATGGACACGCACGTCGACCAGGAGGGCCTGTACAGCCTGCGGCGATTCCTGGTGCAGCGCACCAGGTGGGGCCAGGGGACGATGCAGTGCGCCCGGTACATCCGGCGGATCTGGGACTCCAAGCACCTGTCCACGCTGGGCGCCGCGGAGATGCTGTACTACCTGGCGCAGCCGTGGATGCAGCTGCTGGGCACGCTCGTCTACCCGATCCCGCTGATCCTGTTGTCCGTCAAGACGGTGTCCGATCCCGGCTGGGTCTGGCGGTGGTTCAGCGGTGGCGCGTGGATCCTGTTCGCCGTCTACGGCTCGTTCGGCATCCTGCCGTTCGTGATCTGGGGGCCGATCTACTGGTGGAAGTGCGAACGACGGGGCAGTTTCCTGCGTTCGCTGTGGTACGGCGCCGGTTATGCGGCGTACATCTACACGTTCTACATCACGTCGTGGCGGGCGGTGTTCCGCCTGGTGCGCGGACGCAACGGGTGGGCGAAGACGCGCCGCAACGGCGAGGTGCCCGACGGCGTCATCGCGCTGGACCACTAGCGGCCGGGTCGAATTCGTGGTGATCGGTCCGCGCGTAGCGGTTAGGGTCACCGGCATGCTGATCAGGCCCGCCACGCCCGCGGACTGGCCGCGCATCTGGCCGTTCTTCGACCGGATCGTGCAGGCCGGCGAGACGTACGCCTATCCGCTCGACCTGACGGAGCGGACGGCGGAACCGCTGTGGATGGAGGAACCGCCCGGGGCCACGGTCGTCGCGGTCGACGGTGACGTGATCCTCGGCTCGGCCAAGACCGGCCCGAACCGCCCGGGTCGCGGCGCGCACATCGCGACGGCGTCGTTCATGGTCGACCCGGCGCACCAGCGGCGCGGCGTCGGCCGGGCACTGGGCGAGCACGTGCTGTCACTGGCCCGGGCGGCCGGCTACCGGGGCATGCAGTTCAACGCGGTCGTCGAGACGAACACCGGCGCGGTGGCACTGTGGCGGTCGCTCGGGTTCACGGTCCTGGCGACGGTGCCCGGCGCGTTCGAGCATCCGACTCACGGGTTCGTCGGCCTGCACGTGATGTACCAGGAGTTCGTCTGATGGCACTGGACCCGGTGGCCGCGGTGGACGCCGAGGCACACCTGGCCAGGTTGGACGACGCGGTGCCCGGCCTGGTCACTGCCGTGCACGTGACGGGCTCGGCGGTACTGGACGACTACCGCCCCGGCATCTCGGACCTGGACCTCGTCGCCGAGACGTCGCACGCGGTCGGTCCGGCGGAGCTGGCCGCGCTCGCCGAGGCACACGCCGGTGTCGCTGTCGAGACGGTGTTCGTGTCCGGCGGCTTGGGCAGCGGCGGCCCGGCGCCGTGGGTGCGGGACGGCGTCGCACACCCGGAGGACAGCGACCATCTACACGCGATCACGTGGTTGCAACTGGCGAGGTACGCGGCGACGCTGCGCGGCCCGCGACCGACGGTGCCGGCGGACATCCCGGCGGCGCAGGCGTTCTGTCGGGCGAACCTGCGCAGCTATTGGGCGCCGGTGCTGGCGGACACGGGTGCGGCTTTGCGCGGACGCGGAGCGGACGATCCGTGCCGCGCGGAGGGCGCGATGTGGATCGCGCTCGGACCGGCACGGTTGTGGCACACGATCCGGACGGGCGAGGTGATCAGCAAGACCCGAGCCGGAGAGGTGGCGGTCGAGCGGTGGCCGGACCTGGCCGGCCCGATCGGGGAGATCAGGGCGGTACGAGCGGGCGCGCGGATCACGTTGACGACACGCCACGCCCTGGCAGCGGTCGACCTGGGCAACCGAATCGTGTCCGACACGGCCCAGGCGGCTCCCTGAACGGTCGACACGCCGACGACCACACCCGCGGCCTGCGGCGTTGGCGGGATGAGCCGGGCGCGGCGAGGCTGGTCGGTGGGCCGGGTGCGGCGAGCTTGGTGAGACGAGGCGCACCAAGCGCAAGCCCTGCCGGCGTGTCGACAGCCCAGCGAGACGCGGACCGCGGGCCGCCGGCGTGTCGACCGCTCAGGGAGAGGCGGCATAGCGCGCAGGGCTGGCACAACGCGCCCGCGCGGCGGCGTTGGCGGGTCGGGCCGGCGCAGCGAGCCTGGCGGTGGGTCAGGCGCGGCGGATCAGGCGCCGGGCTCGCGCCGCAGGCCGGCGCAGCGAGCCGCATGCGGGCCGGC
>DASZXM010000199.1:0-2348 GCA_035546415.1 Pseudonocardiaceae bacterium | reverse complement strand
CGTACCACGCCGTGGCAGTGGTGGTCGACCAGCGGTACCCCGGCGACGGCCGGCAGCAGGTCGGTCATGTCAGCTCCGCGTCGGTCAGCTTCGCGCCGACCCGGCCGGCCAGCCGTGGCGCGACCAGCACGGCCACCAGCGCCAGCACCAGAATGCCGCCCGCCACGACCGGGAACCACGCTGCCGGGCCGGACGGGTAGGGCACGACGTTGACGTAGACGGTGTAGCCGAGCAGCGCGATGGCCGCGACCGGCAGGACCACCTGCCACATCGGCACGGACATCTTCCGCCGCACGAACACCAGCCCGATCGCGCCGATCGTGGTGAGGATGTAGATCACCAGGATGATCAGCGTGCCGATGCTGCCCGACCACGCGAACGTGTCGGTCGCCGTCGCGTGGAACGCCAGCGCGCACAGCAGGATGATCGCGGCCGCCGCCCCGGTTACGGCCGTCACCGCGTTGGCCGGTGCCGCGCGGCGGGACAGCCGGCCGACTCCCTTGTCGCCGAACGTGTCCCGCGCGACGGCGTACAGCAGCCGCGAGCCGCCGACCACACAGGCCAGGCAGCAGCCGAACGCGCTGATCGCCGCACCCAGGCTGATCAGGTCGCCCACCCAGGAGCCGACGTAGCTGCCGCTCAGGTCGCCCAGCAGCGACGACGAGCCCTGGAAGGCGGCCACGCCCTTGCTGTTTCCGCCGAACGCCATCATCTCGACGGCCGTGACGACGACGAAGTAGACGCCGCCGAAGATCGCCGTGCCGAGGATGGCGCGCGGAATGTTGCGCCGAGCGTCGTGCGTCTCCTCGCCGAGCGTGGCCGCTGCCTCGAAACCGGCGAAGGACAGGAAGCCGAACACGGCGCCCAGGAACACGCCGGACCAGCCGACGTCACCGGTGAAGGTGAACACCTGCAGGGTGAAATGCTGCCCGGACGGCGCGCTGCCGGAGATCAGCCGCACCGCGATGACGACCGTGATCAGCAGGATCAGCGCGACCGTCGCGCCTTCGATGGTGAGCAGGATGCTGGTGCCGCGCCGGGCCGGTGCCACGGCCAGCAGCCACGCCCCGGCCAGGGCGACGGCCACGAGCAGGAAGGGCGCCCACGACGGCGGGTTCGGCCAGATGCCCACCTCGGTGAGGAACGCGGTGCCCAGGTTCCCGGCCGCCGACGACGTGACGACGGCGTAGAACGTGTACGTGCCGAGCAGTCCGATGCCGGACACCACACCGGCGCGCGGCCCGAGCGTCGCGCCGACGAACGCGTACACCGAACCGGCGTGCTGGTAGTACTGGCACAGCCGGACGAAGCCGTACGCGACGAGCAGGACGCCCAGTGCGGACAGGAAGAACGCCAGCGGCACGGCGCGGCCCGCGGAGGCGGCGGTCTGCTGCGGGTTGATGTTGGCGGCCATGCTCGGCGCCATCAGCGCCACCGACAGCCCGACGGCCTGCCACACCGACAGGTTGCGGCGCAGGCCCGTGCCGCTCTGTCCGGTTCCTGCCGATTGGATCGCGGTACCTGATGGTTCGGACATGGCGACTCCCTGCGATCACGGGACGGCAATCCTGCGGTAGCGTCGCGCCGAAACCCGGAAATGGCAAGACCACGGCGGGAGACCATGGACGAGCAGGGGCGTGCGGCAGCGGCGGGGACGGCACGCGAGCTGCGCCGGGAACTGGATACCAAGGGTGTGCGGATGGTGGCCGTGACCTGGGTGGACAACAGCGGGATCACCCGGGTGAAAGCGGTACCGACCGAGCGCCTGGAGTCGGCGGTGGCGTGGGGGATCGGCGCGTCGGTGTGTTTCGATACGTTTCTCTTCAACGACCTCGCCGTGACCTCCGGTGCCGTGGGTGATCTCCGCCTGCACCCCGACCTGCGGCGGTTGACGCCCCTGGCCGCGCAGCCCGGTTGGGCGTGGGCACCCGCCGACCGGTACGACCAGGAGGGCAACCGCCATCCGGGTGACCAGCGCGGTGTCGCGCGGCTGGCCGTGGACCGGTTGGCGGCACTGGGCTACGGCGTGCGGTGTGCGTTCGAAGTGGAGTGGGTGATCGGTTCGGACACCGACGCGTTCGTACCGGCGGTGCGTGGCCCCGCCTACGGCTCGGCGCGGCTGGTGCAGCGGTCGGACTACCTGCTGGACGTGGCGGACGCGCTCGCCGAGCAGGGTGTCGCGGTCGAACAGATCCACCCCGAGTACAGCCCCGGCCAGTTCGAGGTGTCGGTCGCGGCGGCCGATCCCGTTGCGGCGGCCGATGACCACGTGCTGGTGCGGGAGACCATCCGCGCGGTCAGCGAACGGCACGGCTTCCGGGTGTCGTTCTCCCCGAAGGTCGACGCTG
>DASZXM010000198.1:0-5921 GCA_035546415.1 Pseudonocardiaceae bacterium | reverse complement strand
CCATGCGGTCGAGATTAGGTCAACAATTGAAGGCTTGCCAGGGCGGCTCCGGATCGGGGCGGCGGGGGAGAGCTGGACCCCTTGTTGGTTCACCGGTCCGCCCGTGGCTTGCGCACGCCGGTCATGCCTGCCTTGCGTCTGTCCGGTGGCTTCCTGTTTCGGGGGGCAAGAGCCGTGCCGGGGGTCTGGCATGGGGGTTGGGTTCGCCCGGCGGGCGGCGACTACTGCCGCTGGTCGTCGTAGTATCGCTCGGTGCCAAGCGTTCGCGTGAACGACATCGACATCTACTACGAGCTGCGGGGGGACGGGCCGCCGTTGGTGGTGATTCTGGGGCTTGGTGGGGACATCTCCGAGGTGGACGGGGTGCTGCGGGGGTTGGCCGAGCACTGTTCCGTGCTTGCCTTCGACAATCGTGGTGCGGGGCGGACCGACAAGCCTCGGGAGCCGTACAGCGTTTCGATGATGGCCGATGACACCGTGGGGCTCATGCGGGCCGTCGGGTGGGACAAGGCGCACGTGTTGGGGATTTCGTTGGGCGGTCGGATCGCCATGGATATCGCGTTGCGATATCCGGATGTCGTCGACCGGCTCGTGCTCGTGTCCACCGGGCCTCGGGTGGTCCGGAACCTGCGGCGGCGGGTGATCATGGGTGTGCTGAGTCGGGGAGCGCCTCGGGGCGCCTATCCGCAGCCGCGGTACGCGTTCGCCAACCAGCTCGATGCCTCCGGCGGCTACGACTGCACCGATCGGTTGTCGCAGATCACGGCCCCCACCTTGGTGATGCACGGCCGGAAGGACAAGACCGCTCCCTACTCGCTGGCCGAGGACATGGCCGAACGCATTCCCGGCGCCCGCATGACCACGTTCGACGGCGGCCACCTGCTCGTCTTCATGGGTGAACGCCAACGGTTCGTCGACGAGGCTAGCGCGTTCCTGGTGTGATTCCGGCCAGGGCGGCCAACCTCGTCACGTGCGTTCCGGGGCTGCCGAACAGGTGGGCGCTGCCGTGGGCTCGCTTGAAGAACAGGTGCGCGTCGTGTTCCCAGGTGATCGCGATGCCGCCGTGCAGCTGGATCATCTCACCGGCCACTGTGGACAGGGCTTCCGAGCAGTGGATCTTGGCCACCGCCGCGTCCACCGAGTCGCCTCGGGCCGCCGCCCACGCCGCCGACCTGGCCGTCTCCACCAGGACGTGCAGGTCGGCCATGCGGTGCTGCAACGCCTGGAACGAGCCGATCGGCCGGCCGAACTGGACGCGCTGCTTCGTGTACTCCACCGTCCGCCGTAGGCACTCCGCCGCCGCACCGACCTGTTCGGCCGCCAGGACGACCAGCGCCGCGTCCACGGCTGCCCGCACCGCTTCTGGACCTCCGATGCGTCGTTTCGGCGCGTCCTCCCACGACACCGTGGCCAGCCGTCGGGTCGGGTCCATCGTCGGCACCATCGTCCGGCGCACCCGCTCGACCGGGACCTCGAACAGGCCGTCGTCGTCGGTGACCAGCAGGATCTCGGCCAGGTCGCCGTCCAGCACGTAGGGCTCGACCGCGACCGTCGCGATCCGGCCCGCCGCGATGTCCGGCAGATGCTCCGTGGCACCCGCCGCCAGCAGCGCCGAACTGGCCAGCACCGACGACAGGAACGGTGCCGGCGTCAGCGTGCGGCCCAGTTCCGCCGCCACGACACAGGTTTCCGCCAGCGACGCGCCGGCACCGCCGAACTCCTCCGGGATGTGCAGGCCGGCGACACCCATCTCGCACAGCCAGGCCCACAGCGCCCGGTCGTGGCCGGATGGCTGCTCGATCGCCGCGCGGACATCGGACTTACGGTCCAGCAGCGTGCCGACCGCGTCCCGCAGCGCCCGCTGTTCGTCGGTCAGCACAACGCCTCCATCACCCGCGCCCGATGCCTGGCCGGTGTGCCCCACGCGCTGTACAACGCCCGCACCGTCGGCAGCAACCGCCCGAGTTCGTGTTCGGCCGTGTACCCGATGGCCCCGTGCACCTGCAAGGCCGTGCGCGCCGCCCGGTAGGCCGCGTCACCGCAGGCGACCCGGGCCGCCGACACGTCCCGGGACGTCATCGTCACCGCGGCCCCGTGCAGCAGCGGCCGCGCCAGCTCCAGCCCGACGAACACGTCCGCCAGCAGGTGTTTGACCGCCTGGAACCGGCCGATCGGCCGGCCGAACTGCACCCGCTGCTTGGCGTACGCCGCCGCCCTGTCCAACAGGGCCGCCCCGGCACCGAGCAGGTACGCCGCACACGCCAGCACACCGAACTCGAACGCCCGCGCCGAATCGGCGGGCTCGGGCGGGCCGGCCGCCGTGACCCGGAACAGCCGCCGTGTCGGGTCCACCGACGTCAGTCGCTCCCCGGGCGCGGCGACGCGCACCGCATCGGGCTCCACCAGCAGCACCAGGTCCACCGTGTCCGCGTCCGGCGCGTACGGGACGTCCGGGGGGAACGCCAGCGTCGCCCGTGCGCCGCCGGCCGCGAGCTTCGGCAGCCACACCTCACCCAACGACGTGCCGGCCAGCAGCACCGGCGCCACCGCGACCGACTCCACCAGCGGTCCGGGCACGCCGTGCCGGCCCAACTGCTCGAAGCACACCGCGAGGTCGACCGGTGACGCCGACAGGCCGCCGAACTCCTCCGGTATCAGCAGCGCGGGAACGCCCGCGGCCACCAACCCGGGCCAGCCGGCGCCGTCGGACAGCATCGCGTCCAGGCTGGCCGCGAACCGGCGCTGTTCGTCGTCGAGCAGGAACCTCATCGCGGCAACCCCAACAGCCGTTCCGCCACCACGTTGCGCTGGATCTCGTTCGTGCCGGCGTAGATCGGGCCGGCCAGGGAGAACAGGTACCCGTCCTGCCACGGCCCGGCCAGTTCGGCGTCGGCGCCGAGCAGGTCCAGCGCCGTCTCGTGCAGTGCCACGTCCAACTGCGACCAGAAGAGCTTGTTGACGCTCGACTCCGCGCCCAGCGACCCGCCCTCGACGAGCCTGCTGACCGTGCCGAACGTGTACAGCTGGTAGGCCCGGGCGCCGATCCACGCCTCTACGACACGGTCGCGCAACGCCGTGTCCGACGGCTCGCCCGCCTCCCGCCACAGACCCAGCAACCGGTCCGCGGCCGCCAGGAACCGCCCCGGGCTGCGCAGCGACAGGCCGCGCTCGTTGCTGGCCGTGCTCATCGCGACCCGCCACCCGTTGCCGGCCTCGCCGAGCACGTCCTCGTCCGGCACGAACAGGTCGTCGAAGAACAGCTCCGCGAAACCCGTCTCACCGTCCAACTGCGGGATCGGCCGGACGGTCACACCGTCGGCGCGCAGCGGGAACAGGAAGTACGTCAGGCCGCGGTGGCGTTCGGCGTCCGGGTCGCTGCGGAACAGCCCGAAACCGCGGTCGGCGAACGCCGCCCGGGAACTCCACGTCTTCTGCCCGTTCAGCAGCCAGCCGCCGTCCGTGCGGGTCGCCGTGGCGCGGATCGCCGCCAGGTCGCTGCCCGCCTCCGGCTCCGACCACGCCTGCGCCCAGATGTCGTCGGCCCGCGCCATCCTGGGCAGCAGCCGGTCCTGCTGGTCCCGCGTGCCGTGCGCGAACAGCGTCGGTGCCAGCAGGAAGATTCCGTTCTGGCTCACCCGGCCCGGCGCGCCCGCCGCGTAGTACTCCTCCTCGAAGACCAGCCACTCCCACAGCGACGCGTCCCGGCCGCCGTACCCGGCCGGCCACGACACGACCGACAGCCGCGCGTCGGCGAGTTCGCGTTCCCACTCGCGGTGCCGCTGGAAGCCCGCTGCGGTGTCCATCGACGGCAACCCGGACGGCACGTGCCCGGCCAGCCACGCGCGCACCTCGGCACGGAACTCGCCGCACTCGTCACTGAGGTCCACCGGCCGCCTCCCGCATGCCGCGCGCGTCCAGGCCGCCCAGCGAGTCCGCCGCCGTCTCCGCGTTGTGCGCGTGCGCGAAGTGGTGCAGGCCGAACACCGAGTCCATACCGGTGCGCATGCCCATCTGGTCCTCGGCCTGGTTCACCGCGCGTTTCGCCAGGGCGAGGCCGAAGCGTGGCATCCGCGCGATCCGCCCGGCCAGTTCCAGCGTCGCCGTCTCCAAATCGGCGCGCGGCACGACCCGGTTCACCATGCCCCACTCCTTGGCCTGCGCCGCGTCGAACCGGTCGCCGGTGAACAGCACCTCCTTGGCCGCGCGCGGCCCGAGCACCCACGGGTGCGCGAAGTACTCCACGCCAGGAATCCCCATGCGTACCACGGGATCGGCGAAGAACGCGTCGTCGGACGCGACGATCATGTCACACACCCAGGCCAGCATCAGGCCACCCGCGATGCACGCGCCCTGGACCATCGCGATCGTCGGTTTCGGGATCTCCCGCCACCGCCGGCACATGCCCAGGTAGACCTCCATCTCCCGGGCGTACCGCAGGTCTCCGCCCTGTTTGCCGACGTGGTCCCACCACAGCACGGCCGTGCGGTCGAACGACCTGTCCACGTCCCGGCCGGGCGTGCCGATGTCGTGGCCGGCGGAGAAGTGCTTGCCGGCGCCGGCCAGCACGATCACGGCGACCTCGTCGTCGTCCACCGCCCGGCGGAACGCCGCGTCCAGCGCGTACGTCATCGCGGAGTTCTGCGCGTTGCGGTAGTCCGGTCGGTCCATGACCACCATCGCGACGTCGTCCCGCCGCTCGTACCGGACCGGTTCGCTCTCGGTCATCCCGCCTCCCGCAGCGTCCGCTTGAGCACCTTGCCACTGGCGTTCCTGGGCAGCGCCTCGACGAAGGCGACCCGTCGCGGCACCTTGTAGTTCGCCAGCCGTTCCTTGCAGTAGTCGATCACGTCCGATATGGACAGTTCGGTCCGCGTCACGACGAACGCCATGCCGACCTCGCCCAGGCGCTGGTCCGGCACGCCGACCACGGCCGCCTCCACCACCCCGGGCATCCGGGCGAGCGCCTGCTCGACCTCCGCCGGGTACACGTTGAACCCACCGCAGATGTACATGTCCTTGAGCCGGTCGGTGATGCGCAGGTTGCCCCGCTCGTCGGTCGTGCCGACGTCCCCGGTGTGCAGCCAGCCGTCACCGTCGATCGCGGCTGCCGTCGCCGCAGGGTCGTCCAGGTAGCCGAGCATCACGTTCGGGCCGCGCAGCAGGATCTCACCGGTGTCGGCGATCTTCAGTTCGAAGTCGGCGGTGGGCCTGCCGCACGTCGTCGCGACCGTCACCGGGTCGTCGTCCGGCCGGCACATCGTGGCCACGACGGCCTCGGTCAGCCCGTACGCGGTGAGGACGGTGTCGAACGACAGTTCCCGCCGCATCCGTTCGACCAGCGCGACCGGCACGACGGCGGCGCCGGTCACGGCCAGCCGCAGGCTGGACAGGTCGTAGCGGTCGCGGTCGGGGTGGTCGAGTATCGACTGGTAGATGGTGGGCGCCCCGGGCAGCACCGTGATCCGTTCGGTCTCGATCAGGCGCATCGTCTCGGTCACGTCGAACACCCGCTGCGGCACGATCGCCGCACCGCGCGTCAGGCACGCCACGATGCCGGCCTTGTAGCCGAAGCTGTGGAAGAACGGGTTGATCACCAGGTAGCGGTCCTGTTCGGTGAGACCGCCCAGCGTCGCCCACGCGTCGGCGACCGCCACCGTCTGCCGGTGCGCGCTCATCGCGCCCTTGCCGCGGCCGGTCGTGCCGGACGTGAACAGGATGTCGCTCACGTCGTCGGGTGCGACCTGGACGCCCGAAGCGCCGTCGGGTGCGTCGCCGGCGGGCCACTCGATCTCGCCGTCCAGCGGCACGCGGATCACGGTGCGCGGCTCCGGGCCGGCGTTGCGCAGTTCGGTGAGCCGGTCGACGCCGAGGAACGGTCCGGCCACCACGAGGGTGTCCGCGCCGCTCCTGCTGATCACGTC
>DASZXM010000197.1:0-9632 GCA_035546415.1 Pseudonocardiaceae bacterium | reverse complement strand
CACGTCGGGCACGGCCGAACGCGGCGCGCACATCGTCGACCCGGTGACGGGCCGACCGGCCACCGGCCTGGCCGGCGTGACGGTCGTCGGCCCGGAACTGACCTTCGCCGACTCGTACGCGACCGCCGCGTTCGCCATGGGCACCGACGCGGTGGACTGGGTCGAGCGCGTTCCCGGTTACGAGGCGCTGGCCATCGGACCGGACGGCGTCACCCGGGCCACGTCCGGGTTCGGCCGGATCGTCAGCGGCGACCCGCGGCCGGTGAGGATCGGCGAGACAGCTTGAGCGCGAGCGTCGGGCATGCGGCGACGGCCTCCGACGCGTCGGGCAGCACTGCCCTGGGGACCTTGCCCGTCGCGAGGATCGGATAGCCCCACTCGTCGAGTTCGATCAGCTCGGGCAGCAGCTCGGCGCACAGGCCGTGGGCGCGGCAGGCGATCGGGTCGACCCGCAGTTCACTCATGTCGTCACCGCCAGCCCGTGGTCGCGTCGGCCCGTGCCACGGGCAGCAACGGGTAGCCGGCACCGCGGCACGGATGGCCGGCGACGTGGGCGCGCAGGTCGCGGTCGAACACGCGCAGGGCGCTGCTGGCGAGCCGGACGGCGCCGTCGGGATGGGCGCAGGCACCGCGACCGGGGATGACCTCCAGCCGCCTCCGCAGTCGGTCCACGGCGGCGCGCGCCGGACGACCGCCCAGCACGAGCTGCGTGAAGTCCTCGGCGATGGCCGGCAGCCCGAACATGCACGGCCCGCACTGCGCGGCGGACTCGCCGGCGAGATAGCGCAGGATGTGCGCGGTCTCGGTCAGGCCGCAGGCGCGTGCCGGCAGCAGGACCAGTGCGCCCACGCCCAGGGACGCCCCGGCGTCGCGCAGACCGGCGTGGGTGAGACGCTGCCCGGCGGCGAACGGCAGTGGCAGCCAGGTGCCGGCGTAGCCGCCGGTCAGGACGGCCTGGACGGGCTCGCACGGGCCGCCCGCGTTGTCCAGCACGGCACGCATCGGCACGCCCAGCGGTGCCTCGTAGACACCGGCACGTGCCGTCGCCCCGGCGACCGTGAACAGCGCCGTGCCGGGGGAGTCGGCGGTGCCGCAGGTGCGGAACCAGTCCGGGCCGTAGCGGGCGATCAGCGCGATGTGGGCGAGTGTCTCGACGTTGTCCACGAGGGTCGGCCGGCCGCGCACACCGCGTTCGAATGGCCGGGGTGGTTTGGCGGTGGGGCGGGCGTCGCCGGTGTTGATGAAGTTGACCAGCGCGGACTCCTCGCTGCTGGCGTAGCGGCGCGGGACGGGAAGCACCCGGACCGGGAACTCGTCGTGGCGGTGGCCGAGCGCGGTGGCCACCGCGTCGCCGATCCTGTCGTCGCGGTGCACGCACAGCGTGATCTCGTCGGCACCGACGGCACGAGCGGCCAGTTGCAGGCCGTCCAGCACGAGGTGGGGCGCGAGCGTCAGCAGAACGTGGTCCTTCTCGCTGACCGGCTCGCCTTCACAGCCGTTGGCGACGATCACCGGGCGGCGGCGGCCCCCGGCGACGGATGTGAGCTTGCGGCCGGTGGGAAAACCGGCGCCACCCCTGCCCTGCAACCCGGACGCGGTGACCGCGTCGACGATCCGCTCGCCGGCCAGCGACGGCAGCATCCCGTGCCGGTCATGGTGCGCGGCCAGGTTCGCGGCCCGGCCGCTGTGCGCCCACGCGGCCAGCAGCCGGTGGTGACCACGCGGTGGGGCCGCGGCCGCCTGCTGCACGGTGCCGGTCATCGCATGCCGTACCAGGGTGCGCGGCGGGCCTCGGTGTCCGGATGCCGGGCGGTCGCGCGCCACGCGACGGCGGCGACCACGGCCAGCAGGCACACCAGGGTCAGGATGCGGACCCAGCCCAGGCGGGAGTCGGCTCCGCCGATGGCGAAGCCGTGGATCAGGGCGACCGGCCAGCACGCGTAGGCGGCCCAGTGCAGGGAACGCCAGACGCGTTGGCTGATCCGGGGTCGCACCAGGCTCGACACGACCAGCGCGACCAGCAGGTCGAACGCGACCGCGCCCAGGCCCAGCCAGAACGGCTGGTAGCTGGAGACGAACGGCAGCACGGCGTCCACCCAGCCGATCCCGGCGTACGGGTCGATGACCGCGCCCGCGATGTGCACGACCAGGAACGCGCAGGTCACCAGCGACAGGTTGCGGTGGATGGTGGCCACGGCGAACCGGGGCAGGTTCGGCGTGGCGAACCGCGCGCTGTTGGCCGTGCCGAGCACCACGGTCGTGGTGAGCATGAGGAGGGCGGCCAGGCCGGTCGCGCGGCTGGCGTACCACAGGGCCATCACGTCAACTGCCGCCCGAACTGGCGGTGCCGCCGCCACCGCTGGGTGCGAGCGTCGGCGGCTGGGCGGGCGGCTGCGGGACCGTCGTCCGCGTGTGGGTCGGCACGGGTGCCGTCGTCGGATCGCTGGTCGCGGTGTGGCGAGGCGTGGGCTGCGTCGTGGTGGTCGTGGAGGTCACGGAGTGGTGCGTGTTCGCCGGCGGGGCCGTGGTCCGTGGTTTGGCGGCCGCGGCACCGTGCTGCGCGAACAGGACGCCGAACAGCGCGGCGAGGGCGGTGCCACCCACTGTCGCGGCCCGGCTGACCACAGCCGCTCGCCGGCGGCCCTCGTCGCGGACGGCGATGAGACGACGTCGTTGCGTACGACTCACAGGTCGGGCTCCTTCGTCTGGCGGGCTTTCCGATGGCCAGTGTGGTCGTCCGTTCTTGGGAAATCTTGGGAGCGGCCCCGAGCGGCCCGGAGCGGCCCGGAGCGGCACCGTGCCGACGGACGGGACAAGATGGGCAGGTGGACGCCGCTGTTGACCGGACCGGGACCGTGCTGGTCGTCGAGGACGAACCGGCCCTGGTCGAGATGCTCACCACCCTGCTCACCGAGGAGGGTTACACCGTCGACGTCGCCCAGGACGGGCAGCGTGGCCTGCACCTGGGGTTGGTCCGCGAGTACGACGTGATCGTGCTGGACCGCAGGCTGCCCGCGCTGGACGGCCTGGACGTGCTGGCCGGCCTGCGCAGCAAGGGCATCACCACGCCGGTGCTGGTGCTCTCCGCGCTGGCCAACCCGGCCGACCGGGTCGCCGGACTGGACGCGGGCGCCGAGGACTACCTGGGCAAGCCGTTCGACGTGGACGAGCTGCTCGCCCGGTTGCGCGCGCTGCGGCGCCGGCACCTGGACACGGCCCGGTTGCTGCCGATCGGCACGGCCCGGCTGGACGTGGACACCCGGCAGGTGTTCGACCGGTCGGACCCGGACAGCCCGCCGATCCGACTGTCCGAACGGGAGTGCGCGCTGCTGGCGGTGCTGGCGGGCCGTCCGTCGCAGGTGTTCACCCGGCGGGAGTTGCTGCGGCTGGCGTTCGGCGAGGCGGACAGCGAGGCGTCGGTGGACACGTACGTGCACTACGTGCGCCGCAAGCTCGGGCGCGGCGCGATCGCGACGGTGCACGGCCGGGGTTACCAGGTGGGGTCGCTGTGACGACGTAGGTCCCCGGTACGTGGGACGGTGGTCTCTCGCCGCCGGCGATCCGGCCGCGTCAGGTTGGACCCGTGACGATCACCAGGAACGAGACCCAGGTCACCGTCCAGATCGGACCCGGTGTGGGTCCCGACACGATCGAGTACGTCCGGCAGCGGCTGGACGCGCTGAACAGGTTCGCCCCCCGGCCGATCCGCGAGATCAGGGCGACGGTGACGAAGCCGCGCGACGCGAAACAGCCGCACGCGGTCGAGCTGCGCGCGTCGCTGGCCGTCGGCAACCACGTCCTGCGGTCGCACGAGGTCGGCCCGGGCATCCGCACGGCGGTGGACGTCGTCTGCGACCGGCTCCGGCGCCAGCTGGTCGACCTGCCGCACGGCAGGCGAGGCGACCACGTCCCGCACCCCAAGGGATGATCGCGGAACACGCGGCGCCACCGGGAACCGCCTGGCCGGGTGGGTCAGTTGCCCGAGCCGGGCGTCTCGAACACCTTGTGATGGCCGAAATGGTGGAACGCCGTGCTCGACGACCAGGCGCCGGACACGCCGAGCACCAGCGCCGCCGTCACGCCGGCGACGGCCAGCGTGGCACCCAACAGCCCGATCCGCGGTACCCGACCGGGCACCGTGCCCCGGCGTCCGGTCATGATCCGGAAGGCGGGCACCAGGCGGCCGAGGGTGTGGATGCCGGTGACGACGGCCCAGAGGACGAACGTGCCCTGGTGCACGGTCAGCGGGGTGACCGAGTAGCCGGCCAGTTGCAGGAACGGCGTGCGGGTGGCGTCCGGGCCGATGAAGACCAGTGCCAGGCCGGAGCCCAGCACGGCGAGGGTGAACAGCACGACCAGGGGGCCCAGGACGCGCAGCAGCATCGGGGGCGGGCCGGCCGTGACATAGGGCCGGCGGCGGGTGTAGTAGCGCAGGATCCGCCACCCGGTGCTGCCGGTCTTGAGCAGCGCGGGCGGGATCAGCAGGGTGCCGACCGCGATGTGCCAGTCGATCAGGCCGCCCAGGTCCAGCAGCGTGACCAGTTCGACGAGGAACAGGACGAGCAGGACAGCGCCGGTCCACGCGGTCAGGCGGGCGTTGCCGGCCGGCCCGCCGGTCCCGGGCAGGACCGGGTCGTGCCGCTGGTCCTGGCCGGTGGCTTCTGTGAGGGCGTCATCGGCCCAGTGCCGTAGTGTCACCGACAACTCCGATCACCCAGTGAGTGCTACGACGCCAGTCTGCCGGGTGGATCTTGGGAGATTCTGGGAGTGTCCCCGTCCCATCGCCCCACGTCGGCCGGGGTCGAGCCGGGCCGTGATCCGACGGCTAGACGAGTCCTTTATGGATCGTGCTGCGATAAATCCACAGTGGACCGGCCTGGCGCCAAGAAATCTCTCAGATCCCGGGGGCATCCTCACGATCAGTTACAAGTCTGTAGATGAGGAGCGGCCGTGTCCTTCGTCGAACGAACCGGGGAGCATGTCCAGCCGCGCGTCGACGACGGCGCGGACGACGGCTTCGACGACGGCCCCGGTCCGCCGCCGAAGCCGACCAGCCGCGGACGCACCATCGTCCGTCGAGTGGCCCGGACACTGCTCGTCGCGGTGCTGGTCTTCCTGGTCGTCGTCGGATGGTCCATCGGCACCACCTTGGCCGCCCCCGGCTCGGACGGTGTCGCCGCACGGCTGGCCGAATGGGGCCGTGACCACGGCCTCGGGCCCGTCGTCACCTGGCTGGAACGGCAGCAGTACGAGCACAACCAGCCCAAGATCGGTGGGGCACCGCCCGGCGGCATCCCCACCGCCGGGGGCGCGCTGGCCCCGCGGAAGACCACGCACGCAGCACGGCCCGGGCTGCCGGCGCCGCCGCCGATCGCTCCGGTGGCCGGTGGTGTCGCCCTGCCCGGCGAGGGCCGGTGGCAGACGGTGGTCGCCGTGCACGGCCAACCGGCGGTCCGCGTCGCCACGCTGCGGCCCGACGCACAGCACACGTCCTACCTGGCCGGCGTCATGTGGATCGATCCGACGTTCGTCCGTGGGCAGTTGCAACCGGGCTACCACGACCCCGGCGGTTCCTGGCAGGCGGCGACCTCGCTCACGCCGGCCGTTCGGTCGTCCGTCGTCGCCGCGTTCAACAGCGGTTTCCGGCTCAACGGCGACAGCCACGGCGGGTACTACAGCGAGGGGCGGACGGCGGTGCCGCTGGTGAACGGCGCGGCCAGTCTGGTGCTGCGCACCGATGGCACGGCGGTGGTCGGCACCTGGAACCACGAGGTCGCCATGAGCTCGCGGGTGGCCAGCGTGCGACAGAACCTGGTCATGCTGGTCGACCACGGTGTCGTGAACCCGACGTGTCAGTCGGGCGGTCAGGCCGAATGGGGCAACACGATCGGCCAGGCCGCGTACATCGACCGGTCCGCGTTCGGCGTGACCGCGGACGGCGCCGAGGTCTACGTGGGCGGTCCGGCACTGTCGGTCTGCACGCTCGGCGAGATCCTCCGGGCCGCGGGCGTGCGCTACGGCCTGGAGTTGGACATCAATCCCACCTGGGTGACCGGCGTCTACTTCCACCACACCAGCGCGGGCGGGCTGCAGGGGTACCGGCTGTACCCGACCGAGCACGCCCCGCCGACGCACTACCTGCTCCCCTCCAGCCGCGACTGGTACGGCTGGTACGCGCGGTCCTGACGGCACGCCGGTCACGGGTTCCGGTCACGTCGGACGGTGACGGAACGGTGATCGGTCAGCCCGGCTCGGGGCCACCCAGGTCGATCCGGAACGGCGGATAGTCGTCGGTCATCAGCGCCGCGTAGGCGGCGACCCGCAACACCCACCGGTTCATACCGAGCACCAGGTCGAACACGCCGCGTGGGTAGCGGCCGGTGAACAGCAACGCGATGCCGGCGAACACGACCAGCAGGCTGATCAGTCCACCCGCCCACGCGGGGTTGTCATCGAAGCGGGAGGCGCCCCACAGGGCGCCGCCGGCGAACACGGCGACGACCACGTAGTGCGGCACCGCGAGCAGCCACCACTTCACCAGGACCAGACCGCGGGACAGCCGTTCGGGATACGCGACCTCCAGGTGCGCGGGATAGTCCGGGACCTCGGCGAGCGTGAACGGTGGATATCGGTCCGTGGCCAGCGCGCCGTACGCGTAGTACCGCACCCGCCACGTCCAGCGCAGCACGCCAACGTTGAATTCAAAGATCGACCGGGGGTAACGGCCGGTGACCAGGATCGCCACGAACGCGACGATGCTCAACGCGACAAACGCCAGCCACAGGAACGCGAGCAGCACGTAGTGCGGCACGGTGAGCAGCCACTTCACCAGCCACAGCCAGCGGGACGGCTGCGCGTCGAGCGAGGCGTCCACCCGCACCGGGTAACCCGGTGTCGTCATCGCGGCCACCTCAACTCGTGCTCGCCGCGAAGGTCTCGGCGAGCCGGGCGCCCCATGTCCGTGCCCGCTCGATCTCGCCGTCCCGCAGCGGTCCCTGCGTCCCGGTGACGAAGAAGCTCTCCGTCGTCACCACCTGGTAGCCAAGGCGCCGCAGCCGTGCGGACGCCGTGCGGGCCGCGGAACCGGTGAGCCAGCGCGACTTGGCGAAGCGGGTGTCGAACGTGACCGCCCGTGCCCCGGAGCGGACGGACGGCAGCGTGGCGAGCCACTCGCGCACGCCCGGCCCGACGGTCGCGGCGTCGCCCTGTGCCTGCTGGGCCGCACCACGGCGGGTGTTCTCCCGCGGCAGGCTCCACGCGTGTGTCGGCGCGCCGACGACGAGCAGGTCGATCCCGTTCGGTGCGGCGCTGTCCAGTTCTCGTGCCTCGACGACGGTCGCGGTGGCGGCGCTGCGCAGACCGTCCGCGATGGACTCGGCGATCCTGCGGGTGTTCCCGAAGCTGGACTCGAAGACCACAAGTGCGTGCATGATGGGTCCTTCCACTGGCGCTCCTGCGAACCACGGCAGCGCACCGCGACGGCGGACCGTAGGGCAGGAGGTCCCCGCACATCAGCCGTTCGGCCCCGGCCCGCGGTGGCCTGAGCCGGTTGGCCGGGGACCTGTGGGCCTCGTGGCGGAACGGGCGACCGCCCAGCCTGATGCCATGAACGACGAGCGAAGGCGAGCCGCACTCGCCCTGGTGACCGGCCTGACGTCCGTGTCGGCGGCCGCCGGAGCGATCGGCCTGATCACCGGCACGCTGGAGCTCGGCGCGACCGTGACGTCCCGACTGCCCCTGCAGAGTCCCGTGTTGGCGGGCCTCGCGCTCGCCCTGGTCGTGGCCGTCCCGACGGCCGTCGTGGCGTACCTGGCCACCAAGAACCGCGACGGCCACGCCGCGGCAGCGTCCGTGGCAGGCCTGATGCTGATCGGCTGGATCGCGGTCGAGGCCGCGGTGATCCAGGAGTTCAGCTGGCTGCAGGTGTTGTTCGCGGTCGTCGGAGTGGCGGTGTTGTTCCTCGGGCTGCCGGACCGGTGGCGCCGTGACCTGACCACCAGAACCGGAGGGCGAGATGTCAGCGATCATCGTCGGTGACGTGATGACCCGTGACGTGGTCACGGCGGGACCGGACACGCCGTTCAAGGAGATCGTCGAACTCCTCGTCGCGCGAGGCGTCAGCGCGGTCCCCGTGGTGGACGGCCACGGCGCCCTGCTCGGCGTCGTGTCCGAGGCCGACCTGCTGCGCAAGGAGGAGCACGCCGACGACGGGCCAGGGGTCGGCCCGCCGATCCTCGCGCTGCCCCACGTGCGGACCCGGTGGCGCAAGGCCGCCGCGATCACGGCGCGCGAGCTGATGACGGCGCCGGTCCGCACCGTGAGCCCTGATGCGGCGGTGCCCGGCGTGGCCCGGCTGCTGGCCGACTTCCGTGTGCGCAGGCTGTTCGTGGTCGAGGGCGGACATCTGGTGGGCGTCGTGGCACGGCGTGACCTGCTGCGTGGCTTCCTCCGCTCCGACGACGACATCCGCGCGGAGATCGAACGCGAGGTGTTCGGGCGGGTGCTGTGGGCATCGCCGGGCAGCGTGTCGGCCGTGGTCGTGAACGGAGAGGTCACGCTGACGGGGTCGTTGGAGTACCAGGCGGAGGTGGACATCGCCGGTCACCTGGTGCGGGCCATGCCGGGCGTGGTGAAGGTCGACAACCGACTGACCTACGAGTGGGTCGACGATTTCGAGCGGACCAGCGGTCAGGCACCCACCCGCTGACGCTGGTTCGGTGTGCCGGGAGGGGCCGAGCCGCTGACACGAGGACGCCCTCCCCGGCCTCAGCTCGGCCACCGGTCGCACGCCCGACAGCTCCGCCCTACCCGCGCTGCCACCTCGCGCTCGCCGGCTTGGCGAACGCGGTCGAAAGGCCGTCACAGAGCCGACTTTGTGTTCGTGCCGGCGATGTCCGGACGCCGCACGCTGACCTCATGGGATCGACGAACGAGTCATCGACGCCACCGCGGTACGAGGTACCGCCCGGCGCGAACGTCACCGACGACCTGATGGAGCGGGTGGCGGCGGCACCGGATCACGCCGTGTTCGCCCGGAAGGTGGCGGGCGGCTGGCACACCGTCGGCTATCGCGAGTTCGCCGACCAGGCAACGGCTCTGGCGGCGGGACTGATCGCGGTGGGCATGGCGCCGGGCGAGCGGGTCGCGATCCTGTCCGCCACCTGCTACGAGTGGGTGCTGTGCGACGTGGCCATCCTGCTCGCCGGCGGGGTCACCGTGCCCCTCTACGAGACGTCGTCGCCGGAGCAGGTGGCCTGGCAGCTCGCCGACTCCGGCGCCGTGGGCGTCTTCGCCGGCGATCCGGCGCAGGCGGCGGGAGCGTCGTCGGTCTGGTCGATGACCGACGGCATCGAGGAGCTGACGGCGCGGGGTCACGTCGTGCCGCGCGAGGACGTCGAGCGGCGGCGCCACATCGCGACGGCCGGGTCGCCGGCCACGATCGTCTACACGTCCGGGACGACGGGCAGGCCCAAGGGGTGCGTGATCACCCACGGGAACCTACTCAGCGAGGTGCACAGCGTCCTGTCGGCCGACGACATCGCCGACACCGTGATCACCGATCGGACGCCGATCCTGCTGTTCCTGCCGCTGGCGCACATCCTCACCCGAGTCGTCCAGTTCGCCGCCCTGTT
>DASZXM010000196.1:0-13529 GCA_035546415.1 Pseudonocardiaceae bacterium | reverse complement strand
CCCGCGGCGGCCGACCCGGCTACGGCGACCGGCTCTCCCCCCGCGAACTGGACGTGGTGCGCCTACTGGCCGACGGCCGCACCACACCGGAAATCGCCAAGGTCCTCAGCCTGTCGCCACGCACCGTGGAGTCGCACATCGACTCGGCCATGCGCAAACGCCAGGTCGCCTCCAGAACCGCACTCGCCGTCGACGCGGTCGCGGCCGGCATCGTGTCCGGCCCGGCCACCCACTGACGGCTCGCCGAGCGCTACCGCTTCCCGACCGCGTAGGTCAGGTGCGTGACCCTCGTCGAGGACTCCGCGGCGACCGGCTGCAGGGCCACCCGGCTCGCGTCCACGCCCTCGAACAGGCGGATTCCGGTGCCGAACATCATCGCTCCGCCACCGGCGACCCGGACGTCCCGGTCGCCCGGTGCCGCGCGGGCCTGCCGGAGCGCGGAGTCGATGCCGTCGTTCACGAAGTGGAACGTGGTACCGCCGGGGCGTTCCCACGGGTCGCGTTTGGTGTGCGTCACGGCGACCGGGGTGTGGAACGGCGCCTCCGCCGGCCACGCCCGTCCAACGACATCGACACGCTGACGAACACGGCCATCAGCCCGCCGCCGCCTTCCGCACGATGCCGGCGACGTAGGCGGCGAGGTTGGACAGGGTCTGCTGGCCGCCCTCGATCGCGTGGTACTTCTCGACCGCCTCGTCGCGCAACTGCCGGGTGGGGAACAGCGTGTGCATCCGGATGCGGGTCGCCGCACCGTCGGGCTCGAACGTCACGACCGACTCGAAGGCGTTCGGGTCGTCGCGGGATTCGCCGTGGCGCATCGCGATCCGCGCCGGCGGGACGATCTCGGTCCAGGTGATCCACTCGGTGTAGTCGGTCCCGTCCGGTCCGTGCATCACGAAGTCCCACACCCCGCCGACACGGAACTCGAACGACCGCGTGGTGGTGGTGAACCCCTCCGGGCCCCACCAGCGCGACAGGTGCCGGACCTCGGTGAACGCCTCGAACACCAGCTCCCGTGGGGCGTCGATCACGCGGGAGACCACGATCTCGCGGTCGGCTGTCGCGGACCGTGCCGGTGTTCCTCGTCCTGTGGTGTTCATCCGGCTACTCCTGCCCTGTCTGCTTCAGGTCCCGCACGTAGGCATCCAGTCGGTCGAAGCTTTCGTTCCAGAACCGCTCGAACCCGCCGGTCCACTCGTGGACCGGCCGCAGCCCGCGTGCGTCCAGGCCGTACAGGCGCTGCTTGCCCGCCTTGCGGTCCCGCACCAGCCCGACCTCCCGCAGCACCCGCAGGTGTTTGGAGGCGCGCGGCTGGGTCATCCCCAACGCCCCGGCCAGCTCGGTCACCGGCCGCTCGCCGGCCCGCAGCAGCACCAGGATCTCCCGGCGCCGCGGCTCGGCGATCGCATTGAAGACGTCCGACGTCGCCGCTGCTCGTGCCATGGCCCGATCATATGCCGATATCGGCATGCGTCAAGTCGAGCTATGTCGGTTTGCCATCCGGCAGCGGAGTTTTTTCCGTAATCCTCCGGATCATGCGCGGGCGCGGGCGAACTCAGAATGCTTGCTGCCAGCGGCAACAGCGAGAGGAGTGCGCTGGATGAACGACGCCATCGGCGCCGCACCGGAGCCGCCCGAGGACGGCCCGGACGAGAACCCGGGCGAAGCCGAGCAGTGCCCGCCCCAGGCCGACGCCGACGGCCACGCCGACCCCGGCGAGCCGCAGTCCCCTGCCGGCACCCGCCGGATCGCCGGAGTCGAGTACAAGCCCCTCTGATCCCCCGTCAAGGAGCAGCAGGCATGCGATCACCCCGCCGTGGGTGGTGGCGCACCAGAGCGGCAGCCGTGGTCACGGCTGCCGTCGCGGCCGTCGGACTGATCGCCAGCGCACCCGCGCAGGCGACCCCGACGACCCGTGCGGCCACCGCCAACACAGCCAGTGTCACGACGAAGGACAAGGTCACCCCCACCAGACCCGTCACCCATGGCAAGTCGGTCTACCTGCCCGCCGGATGCACGAAGCAACCCGCGGGCGCCGACAGCCGGACGCGCTACGCGACGTGCGACGCGTACGGCAGCGCCACCACCGCCGGCAAGCTGGTCGTGAACGCGGACGGCCCGCCCAGCGGCGCGCTGGGCCCGACACAGATCCAGGCGGCCTACGACCTGCCCACGACCGGGCAGGGCCAGACCGTCGCCATCGTCGACGCGGGCGGCTACGCCACCGCGGAGTCGGACCTGGCGGTCTTCCGCTCGTACTACGGGTTACCGGCGTGCACGAGCGCGAACGGCTGCTTCACCAAGGTCGACCAGAACGGCGGCACGAACTACCCGCCCGAGGACGGCGACTGGTCCATCGAGACGGCACTGGACCTGGACGCGGTGTCCTCCGCGTGCCCGAACTGCCGGATCGTGCTCGTCGAAGGTGACTCGGCCAGCCTGACGGACCTGGCACAGGCCGCGAACACCGCGGCGACGTTCCACCCGGCGGCGATCTCCAACTCCTACGGCCTGCCCGGCGAGGACGCGGCCGAACTGGGCCTGGACTCCTACTACGACCACCCGGGCATCGCGGTGACCGCGTCCACCGGTGACTACGGCTACCTGACCGAGTGGCCGGCCACCAGCCCGGACGTCGTCGCCGTCGGCGGCACGACGCTGACCGCCGCGCAGGGCACCGGCCGCGGCTGGACGGAGACGGCGTGGTCCGGCGCGGGTTCGGGTTGCTCGCCGTACGAGCCGAAGCCGGCCTTCCAGGCCGACGCGAACACCGGATGCGCCGACCGGGCGATCGCCGACGTGTCGGCCGATGCCGACCCGGCCTCCGGTCTGGGCATCTACAACTCGACCGCGACCGGCGGCTGGGCACGGTACGGCGGTACATCACTGGCGTCCCCGCTGGTCGCCGCGATGTACGCGCTGGCAGGCCAGCCGACGCCGGGCACATACCCGGGCAGCTACCCGTACACCGACCCCGACCGCTCGGCCGACTTCAACGACGTGACGGCCGGCAGCAACGGCTCGTGCACCACGAAGCAGCTGTGCACGGCGGGTCCGGGCTGGGACGGCCCGACCGGCATCGGCTCGCCGCACGGCGTCGCCGGGCTCACCCAGGGCGCGCACGGCGCGGTCGCCGGCACGGTCACCGACGCCGCCACCGGCACCGGGATCACCGGTGCGACGATCGCGGCCGTCGACGCCGACGGTGACCGGTTCACCGCCACCACGGACTCGTCCGGCGCGTACACCCTCACCGTGCCGGTCGGCACGTACGACGTGACCGCGTCGATGTTCGGGTACGGCAGCAAGAAGACCACCGGTGTCGCGGTCACCGCGGGTCAGACCGCCGCCGCGGCCTTCGCGCTCACGGCCGTCGCCAGCCACACGGTGTCCGGCACGGTGACCGACGGTTCGGGCCACGGCTGGCCGATGTACGCGAAGATCCAGATCGACGGCTACCCCAACGGGGCCGTCTACACCAACCCGTACACCGGCGCGTATTCGGTGAAGCTGCCGGACAACGGGTCGTACTCGTTGACGATCACGCCCGTGGACATGCAGGGCTACACGGCGGACAAGGCGACGGTGACGACGTCGGCGGCGAACGTGAGCAAGAGCTTCGCGCTGCAGGTCGACGCGAGCACGTGCACCGCACCGGGCTACGCGTACTCCTACGCCGGCGCGGAAACCGGTTTCGAGGGCTGGACGGGCAGCACACCGAAGGACGGCTGGACCGTGCAGGACAACCTGGGCAACGGGTACACGTGGCACTTCGACAACCCGGGCCAGGAGGACGACGGCACCGGCGGCTCCGGCCAGTTCGCGATCGCCGACGCCAGCTACGACTTCGGCCCGCACGACACCAGCCTGGTGTCGCCGGTCGTGGACCTGAGCGGCATCGACGCCCCGGAGATCCAGTTCGACACCTACTACAACCGCTACAACCTGTCGACGGCGAACGTGGACCTGTCACTGGACGGCGGCACCACGTGGAGCACCGTGTGGGACGACGGGAACCAGAACGCCCAGGGCCACATCGACATCCCGGTCAAGCAGGCCGCCGGGCAGGCGAAGGTGCGGGTCCGGTTCCACTACGTGACACCGGAGTGGAGCTGGTGGTGGCAGCTGGACAACGTGTCGATCGGCGCGCGGACGTGCGCTCCGGTGGACGGCGGTCTGGTGGCCGGCACCGTGAACGACGGCAACAACGGCAACCGTCTGGTCGGTGCGACGGTCGCCGTGCACGGTGACCCGTCGACGCTCGGTGTGACCGCGGCGACGCCCGCCGACGCGAACCTGGCCGACGGCTTCTACTGGATGTTCGTGCCGGACACCGACGCGGTGAACGGGAAGACGGCGTTCGACGTGTCCGACGGCAAGTACACGGCCACATCCGGGAAGGTCGCGGTGGCCGACAACTCCACCACCAAGAAGGTGTGGAAGCTGGGTGCCGGGCACCTCACGGTGTCCAGCGGGTCGGTCGCGGTGACCGAGACGGTCGGGGCGACCAAGTCGCGGCGGGTGACGTTCGGCAACGACGGCACGCAGCCGGTGAAGGTGCGACTGGTGGAACAGCCGGGTGCGTTCACGCCGACGACGGCCGGCAAGGGTGCGCCGAAGATCTCGATCGCCGGACGGCACTACGTCGGTTCGGTGCGCAACGGCGCCGCCGCACTGGCGAAGGCGCCCTCGGCGCACTCCACGCCGGCCGCGGCCGCGCCGAACGTGCCGCCGTGGACGTCGATCCCGAACCTGCCCACCGGCCTGATGGACAACGCGTCGGTCACGCTGAACGGCAAGGTGTACTCGATCGGCGGCGTCACGCAGACGCAGGACCTGGCCACGGTGTACGTCTACGACCCGGGCACGGGCACCTGGAGCAAGGCCGCCGACCTGCCGCAGGCGCTGGCCAAGCCGAGTGCCGAGGTGCTGGGCGGCGACATCTACGTGTTCGGCGGGTGGGACGCGGCCAGCAACACGTCGGCCGCCGTCTACAAGTACGACCCCGCGGCGAACGCGTGGAGTTCGGTGGCCGCGATGCCGCGGGGCCTCACAGCGCCGGGTGCCGCGGTGCTGGAGGGCAAGCTGTACGTCGTCGGCGGTTGCACGACCGGCGACTGCTCGCCGGGTTCCAAGGCCACGTACGTCTACGACCCGGGTGCCGACAAGTGGTCGCAGGTCGCCGACTACCCGGTACTCGACTCGTGGTTCGCGTGCGCCGGCATCGACAGCTCCATCGTCTGCGCGGGCGGCTACAACCCGGCGACCGACGCCGAGTCGGCGGCCACCTACGAGTACGACCCACTGTCGAACACGTGGACCCGGGAGGCGGACCTGCCCTACCCGAACTGGGCGATGGCCTACGCGGGTTCGGGTGACCGGCTCCAGGTGGCCGAGGGCGTCAGCGGCGGTGCGACGGTGAACACCGGTGAACAGTTCGACCCGGCGTCCGACACGTGGGCCGCGCTGCCCAACGCCGACCGGGCGCTGTACCGGCAGGGTTCGGCGTGCGGGCTGTACTCGCTGGGCGGTTCCAGCGGCGGGTTCACCCCGGTGGCCAACGCCGACGAGCTGCCCGGTTACGGCAGTTGCCGGGACACGGCGGACGTGACGTGGCTGTCGACGGACACGCCGTCGTTCACGGTCGCGCCCGGTGCGTCGGTGACGGTCACGGTGAGCGTGGACGCCTCGCGGGTCGACCAGCCGGGCACGTACGCGGCGAAGCTGAGCATCGGCACGGACTCGCCGTACGCGTTCGCGCCGATCGCGGTCACGTTGACGGCCACACCGCCCGCGACGTGGGGCAAGATCGCCGGCAAGGTCACCGACTCGACCGGTGGTGCGCTGGCCGGGGTGACGGTCCAGGTGTGCACGATGTACGTCAAACAGACGGCCGCGTGCGGACCGCAGACCTACACCCTGACGACGGACGCGTCCGGCGGGTACCAGCTGTGGCTGGCGAACGGTTTCACCCCGCTGGAGGTGATCGCGGCGAAGGACGGCTACCAACCGGTCATGAAGCTCGTCCCGGTGGCCAAGGGTGCGACCACGACGGCGAACTTCAGCCTGCTGAAGGTCACGTGACGGCCCGCGGGTAGGCGGGCATGCGGCGGGTGGGGCGCTCGACGGAGCACCCCACCCGCGTCCGTCGTCCCGGCAGGACCGGCGCGACAGGCGCAGCGGCAGCACCGGGACGGCGGCCGACTTCAGCCCGCCGATGCTCACATCATGACCCGCCGGCAAGCGACCATGCGGCGGTTGGCCCGCTCAACGGGCGCCCCAACCACATCCGTCGTCCGTCGTCCCGGCGCGAATGGCGCGGGGATCAGCGCCGGGCGCGGTCCTTCACCGCCGTGACCAGCGCCAGGACGTCGACCAGCAGAATGGGACCTTCCGGGTTCTTCGAGTCGCGAACCGCGCCCAGGTTGGACAGTTCGACGCAGTTGCCGTTCTGCCCGCTGCTGTGGCGGCTCTTGCGCCACCGTTCGATGGTGGTGTCCACTCTCGTCCCTTCACTCTGCCGGGTGCAGAGCGCCCGCTGTTGCTCTGCCGATCAGCTCGATGGTCTGGTCCGGGCTCAACGCGAGGTCGCGGAGCTTCCGGAAAACCCAGGTGTAACGCTCGAAGTCCGACGGGCGGTCGCGGTACAGCGCGCCCGAGTCGATTTCCACGAAAATGGTTGCCACGCCGGTGCTGGGCGGGAAGTGCAGCATCATGAACGAGCCGATCATCGCCGGATGTGCGCCCGCGGAGAACGGCAGGACCTGCAGGGTGATGTTGGGGCGGCCGGCCAGGTCGACCAGGTGCCGCAACTGGTGCTCCATCACCGGGGCGCCGCCGACCTGCCGGTACAGCACCGCCTCGTTGATGATCGCGTGCAGTTTCGGTGGGCGTTTGGCGGTCAGGCGGTGCTGGCGGGCGGCCCGGAACGCGACCGAGCGGTCCGCGTCGTCGTCGGTGACGTCGGGTTCGGCGGCGTGCCGCACGGCCCGGCAGTAGTCGTCGGTCTGCAGCAGGCCGGGGACGAACTCGGCTTCGTACGTCCACATCTCGGTGGCGTCGGACTCCTCGCCGACATAGCGGTCGAACCAGGTGGGCACGGTGTCGGCGAACTCCGTCTGCCACGCGCGGTCGTCGGATTGCTCGGCCAAGCGCAGCAGATGGTCCAGTGTCGGGGAGCCGATGCCGTAGATCTGGCACAGCAGGCGCACGGTGCGCGGGAGAATCACCTGCTTCGCGGATTCGATTCTGCTGATCGTCGCCCGGCTCAACCCGGTCGCCGCCGCGGCGGCCTCCATCGTGGTGAATCCGGCGGCGGTCCGCAGTTCGCGTAACTGGCGGGCCAGTTGCCGGCGCCGCACCGCGGGGCCAACCTCGTACGACATCGAGTGCACTCCCTGTCAACAGTGTTTTGTGGTTCAGTCTGCCGCGCCGAAGGTCAAGTACGCGAGTACCTTCACACAATCGAGCGATACCTGGCGTACGTAACTCCATGCACGGTACATGATCACTGCGAATCTTCGCCGTGGCTGGGCGGCCATTGTCGCCCGGGTGACGAACAATCATGTGCCATCGCCATTGTCGGGTGCCGCGAAAAACTCGCGGTCCGCTGTCACAGTCGCCGTCCGGTGTGTGTCCAACCTTGGTGGAAACGCCTCCGCAGGGAAGGACTGCTCACATGCCCACCGTTGACGTGCTCGATTCGCACCTGGCCTACACCGATTCCGGCACCGGCTCTCCAGTGGTGTTCCTGCACGGGAACCCCACCTCCTCGCACCTGTGGCGCAACGTGATCCCCCACGTGGCCGGACAGGCCCGCTGCCTGGCGCCCGACCTGATCGGCATGGGGGCGTCCGGCAGGCCGGACATCGCGTACCGGTTCGTCGACCACGTCCGCTACCTCGACGCGTGGTTCGACACGCTGGACCTGACCGACGTGGTGCTCGTGGGGCACGACTGGGGTGGCGCCCTGGGCATGGACTGGGCGGCCCGGCACCCGGAGCGGACCCGCGGGGTCGCCGTGATCGAGACGTTCCTGCGGCCGATGTCCTGGGCGGAGTTCCCACCGCAGGGCGCCGAGCTGTTCCGCGGATACCGCTCACCCCAGGGCGAGGAGATGATTCTGCGGGACAACATGTTCATCGAGTTCAACCTGCCGCGCGGAGTGGTCAGCGGCCTGGCACCGGCCGACCACGACGTCTATCGGGCGCCGTACCCCGATCCGGCGTCACGCCGGCCGCTGCTGGCGTGGCCCAGGGAGATCCCGATCGACGGCGAACCGGCGGACGTGCACCGGCGCGTGCTGGACTACGGGGCGTGGATGGCGCAGTCGGACGTGCCGAAGCTGGTGATGACGGTCGAGCCGGGCGTCGGGATGGGGTCGCCCGAGGTGGCGGCGTGGGCGAAGGAGACGTTCGCGAACGTGGAGGTGCGATCGGTGGGACCGGCCGGGCACCACGCGCCGGAGGACCAGCCGGACGCCATCGGCGAGGCGGTCGCGGACTGGCTGCGCCGGACGATGCCGTCGTGAGCGCCGAGGCGGAACTGGTGGCGCGGGCGGTCGACGGCGACCGCTCCGCGCTGGAGCAGGTGGTGCGCCAACTGCGGGACCCGGTGTACCGGTTGGCGTTGCGGATGGTGTGGCGTCCGGCCGACGCCGAGGACGCGACGCAGGAGGTGCTGATCCGGGTGGTGACGCGGCTGGCGTCGTGGCGCGGTGAGGCGACGCTGCTCACCTGGGCGTACCGGATCGCGGTGAACTACCTGCTCAACCTGCGGCGCAGGACACCGCAGGAGGCGCGCGAGCTGAGCCTGGACGAGTTCCGCGACAGCCTGGCCGACGGCATCGCCGACGACTACGCGGGCCCGGACGCCGAACTGCTGGCCACCGAGGTCCGGCTGAACTGCTCGCAGGCGGTGCTGCAGTGCCTGGAGCGGGGTGAACGGGTCGCGTTCGTGCTCGGCGAGATCTTCGAGCTGTCGTCGACGGAGGCCGCGTGGGTCCTGGACGTCACGCCGGCCGCGTACCGCAAGCGCCTGGAACGGGCGCGGCGCCGGTTGCAGGCGTTCCTGACGTCGACGTGCGGGCTGGTCAACCCGGACGCGTTCTGCCGTTGCGCCCGGCGGGTCGACGCGGCCGGGGCGCTGGGCCGGGTCGACCCGCGGCGGCCGGCGTTCGCGGCACACGCGGTGGCCGGCAAGGGCGTGCGGGAGGCGGCCGCCCAGTTGCACAACCTGCGCGACGCGGCGGCCGTGTTCCGCGCCCACCCCGACTACGCCGCACCGAAAGCCAGAACCGACGCGATCCTGGCCCTGCTGAACTCCGGCCGGTTCCCGCTACTCGACTGACCGGGCACGGCCGCCGCGCAGGGCCGACGCGACGGCGGCCAGCAGGGCCAGTGCGGTCGACGCGGTGAACACGACGACCAGTCCCTGGTGGAACGGTGCCGCGATCAGGTGTGGGAAGAACTCGCGGCCGGTCAGCAGCTGTCGGCCGGCGGCCGGCAGGGTGTGCAGCACTCCGGTGGGGGCGAGCAGGTTCTGGATCGGGTTCACGCCCAGGATCGCCGCGAACAGCGACGACACCGGTGGCAGGGAACCGATGTGCGCCGCCACCGCGTGGGGCACGCCCTGCTGTTGCAGGCCGGTGGTCAGCGTGTGCGGGAGTGTGCTGGCCAGGCCGGCGATCATCAGCGAGAAGAACAGGCCGATCGACAGCGAGGTGCCGGAGTTCTGGAACGTGGCGCGCATCCCGGACGCGGCACCGCGCGCGGCGCGCGGGACGCTGCTCATGATCGACGACGAGTTCGGGGACGCGAACATCCCGGACCCGATGCCGTTGACCGCGATCAGCACGGCGAACACCCAGTACGGGAAGTCGATGGGCAGCGAGAGCAGGCCGACGAAACTGGCGGCGAACACGATCATCCCCGACGTGCCGATGCCCCGGGAGCCGAACCGGTCGGACAGGATGCCCGACAGCGGGCCGGCGACCAGGAAGCCGGCGGTCAGCGGCAGCAGGAAGATGCCGGCCCAGAACGGCGTGTCGGCGTAGTCGTAGCCGTGCAGCGGCAACCAGATGCCCTGCAGCCAGATGATCAGCACGAACTGCAGTCCGCCACGGGCGAGGCTGGCCGCCAGACCGGCCGCGTTGCCCGCGGTGAACGCCTGGATGCGGAACAGGCCGATCCGGAACATCGGCTCAACGACCCGGTTCTCGATGACGACGAACGCGACCAGCAGCACGACGCCGCCGATCAGCAGCGTCAGGACCGTCGGGTTCGTCCAGCCCATGGTGTGGCCGCCGTAGGGCTGCAGGCCGTAGGTGATGGCGACCAGGATCGCGCCGAGGCCGACGGCGAACGTCACGTTGCCCCACCAGTCGATGCGCACCCGGCCCTGCGGTTCAGCCGTTTCGCGCAGCTTCCAGTAGGCCCACAGCGTGCCGAACACGCCGACCGGCACGTTCACCCAGAACACGGCACGCCAGTCGATCGCGGCCAGCACGCCGCCTGCCGTCAGCCCGACGAACTGGCCGGCGAGCGTGGCGACCTGGTTGGTGCCCAACGCGAGACCGCGCTGGTCGGCCGGGAAGGCGTCGGTCAGGATGGCGGCGGAGTTGGCGGTGAGCATGGACCCGCCGACGGCCTGCAACAGCCGCCAGGAGATCAGCCACACGGCGGCGTGACCGCCGTCGAACGGGTCGAACGACAGCAGCACGGACGCGACCGTGAACACCACGAACCCGGCGTTGTAGATGCGCACCCGGCCGAACATGTCGCCCAGCCGGCCGAGGGTGACCACGAGCACGGCCTGCACCAGCCGGTAGCCCATGATCATCCACAGCAGGTAGGCGACGTTGCCGGCGGCCAGCGGGTCCAGGTGGATACCGCGGAAGACGGCCGGCAGCGAGATGAGCACGATCGAGCCATCCAGCGCGGACATGAACACGGCGGCCGTGGTGTTGGCCAGCGCCACCCACTTGTAGCGGTCGGTCGGACGGGTGGTGGTGGTCGCTACCGCCATCACGCCCGCCCGCGAGCGACAGTTCCGATGACCGGTGTCCGCTCCCCCGTCACAGTTTCTCCGCCAGGCGCTCGATCAGCGGGGCGGCCGTGTGCAGACGGCGCAGTTCGGTCTGGTCGAAGGTGCTCAGGGCGGCGGCGAACCGGGCGTGCCGGACGGTGCGGCGGTCGTGGACGACCCGCCGGCCGGCGTCGGTGATCGACAGGACGACACGCCTGCCGTCCGCCGGGTCCGCGCGGCGTTCCACCAGGCCGCGCGCTTCCAGGCCGGCGAGCGTGGCGCCCATGGACTGCGGGCGGATCTGCTCCTGTTTGGCCAGCGCGCTGGACGTGGTCGGGCCGTCGCGGTCCAGCCGGGACAGGGCGGTCGCCTCCGGGAGCGTGAGGTCGCCGTCGGCCCTCAGCTGCCTGATCCGCCGGACCAGCGGGCGCAGGCCGGCCAGCAGCACCTCGGCGACGTGGTCCACATCCAGTTCCTCGGCCATATTATCAGTCTAGACTGATAAGTTATTCCTGAGCAAATCGCCGGAGCACGGGCAGCGCACACAGCAGGCCCACCGCGCGGATGGCGCCGGCGACCGGGAACGGCGCCCGCAGGCCGAACGCGTGGGCCACCAGGCCACCGACCACGGCCCCCACCGGCATCAGGCCCCAGCCGAGCATCCGGTAGACGCTGTTCACCCGGCCCAGCAGCGCCGCCGGCACGATCCGCTGCCGCAGGCTGACCGTGACCACGTTCCACAGCGTCGTGACGAACCCGCTGGCCGCCAGCAGCGTGCCCAGCACGACCGCGTTCGGGCTGAACCCGATCCCGACGAACACCACGACGTTCCCGGCCAGCGCGGCCAGCAGCGCCGCCCGCGACCCGATCCGGGCGACCAGCCGGGCGTTGAGCAGTCCGCCCAGCACGCTGCCGACCGCCGCAGCGGCGAGCAGCACGCCGTAGCCACGGGCGTCCAGGCGCAGCGTCGTGGTGGCCAGCAGGACGAGGGTGGAGTAGGCGAACTGGAAGCAGAACGTGTTGACGCCCAACAGGATCGCGAGCGTCCGCAGCAGCTGGTGGCGGCCCAGCCAGCGCAGCCCGTCGGCGATCGCCCGGCGCATCGGCGGATGCTCGACGGCGTCCCGTTCGGCGCGCGGCAGCGTGGCCAGCAGACCGGCGGACGCGGCGAACGAGCAGGCGTCCAGCCCGAACGGCAGCGCGGGTGCGACGGCGAACAGCAGGCTGCCCACGGGCGGTCCGGCGAACTGCTGGCCGACCGTCGTGACCACCTGCTGTGCGCCGTTCGCCTTGGGCAGCAAGGGTTTCGGCACGATGTCGGGCAGCACGGCCTGGGCGGCGTTGCCGAACACGACCTCGCACGCGCCCAACCCGAACGCCAGCACGGCCAGCACGGCGATGCTCGCCTGCCCCACGGCCACCAGCACGGCGACGACGGCGACGATCCCGCACTGGACCGCCTGCGAGCGCCACATGAGCCCGACCCGGTCGCGCCGGTCGACCAGGGCGCCCGCCGGGAACGACAGCAGCAGCCACGGCAGGTACGTCGCAGCGGACACCGTGGCGACGAGTCGGGCGTCGTGGGTGACGGCGACGGCCAGCAGCGGAACGGCGGCGCCGAACGCGCCGTCACCGACGTTGTCGACGGCGGCGGCCCACCACAGCCGCCGGTACGCAGTGGGCAGGCGGGTCGTCATGGCGGCGATCATCGGGTGCCGGCCGCCGTGGCCTCCAGGTTTTAGCGGAATACTGAATGATCGTGGCGGTGACGGTGGACGTCGGAGTGGCCGAACTGGCGGCGACGCGGTTCGCGATCTCGCCGCTGTCCGAGACGGTGTCGGCGTTGCAGCAGGTGGCCGGGTGGGACCGGCGGCCGGCCAACCTGCGGTGGCTGCGGTGGGCCGCGGACGAACTGGCACGCGAACCACTGGAGCTGGCGCACGCGGGGCCGCTGGTGGTGACCGGCCGGGCCAGTTGGCCGTCGTTCCTGGTGCCGGCGCCGGCCGGTGCGGGCGGCTCCCTCGACGACGACCTGGCCGCCCTCCGGCGCACCACGGCCGGACAGGTGCGGACCAGCCTGGAGCGGGTGTTCGGCGACACGCCACCCGCGACGGTCGCGGAACTGGTCGCCCGCCCGGCGGCCGGCTTGCGGCTGGTCGCGGACGAACTGCGGGCCGCGCACGACCGGTTGGTCGCGCCGCACTGGCCACGCATCCGGGCGGTGCTGGACGCGGACGTGGCATACCGGGCGCGGCAACTGGCGGCCGGCGGCGCGGCCCGGCTGTTCGAGGACCTGCACCCGAGCCTGACCTGGTCGGACGGGCAGCTGCGGCTGGACGCGCACAAGCCGGGTGACCGGGTGGTGCGGCGCGGCCCTGGCGGGCTGGTGCTGATGCCGGTGGTGCTCGGGCCGCCGCACGTGCTGATCAAGCTGCACACGTCGACGCAGACGACGGTGCGCTACCCGGCCCGCGGCGTGGGAACACTGTGGACGGCGGGCACCA
>DASZXM010000195.1:0-3614 GCA_035546415.1 Pseudonocardiaceae bacterium | reverse complement strand
GCTCCGGCCAGTTCGGCCAAGTCGGCCAGCGCTACTGGCTCGACGCGGGTCGGGCGGGATGGCATGGCGGTGAGGTCGTCCTCCGGAAGGGCAGGCACGTCGCGGAAGGCTACCGGCGACACACTGCGTGCTCGCACGCTGTCATGGGGCACCGGTGCACACTCCTTCCGCACGTCGTGTTACAAGCACCGTAGAACGCCCATTCTCCGCCGTACCGCCAACGGCAGCGGAGTCGGTCAGGGCGACACCACCAGCGTCGCGTACGGCGCCGGACTCGGCGACACCGGCAGGTTGTACCGCTGCGCCAGGTAGGTGGCGATCTCGTGGAACAGCGGGGCGGCCGTCTGCGCGCTCTCCAGGTTGTTCTTCGGGTTGTCCAACATGACGCCGATGACGAACCTGGGGTTGTCCGCGGAGAGGATCCCGGCGAACGTCGTGGTGTTCATGCTGCGGCTGTAGCAGTGGCACTTCGGGTCCACCTGCTGTGCCGTGCCGGTCTTGCCGGAGATCTGGTAGCCGGGCACCGCCGCGTTGTAACCGGTGCCCGACTGGTAGCCGTGCGCCTTCTGGGTGATCGCGCGCATCATCATGCGGACCGACTGGGCGGCCTGCGGGCTGATCACCCGGATGCCGGCCGGCTGCTGGGTGGGCACGACGGTGCCGTCCGGCTTGGTGACGGACTTGATGATCCGCGGTGGCACGCGCACACCGTTGTTGGCGATGGTCTGGTACATACCGGCCATCTGCACGACGGTCATGGACAGGCCCTGGCCGATCGGCAGGTTGCCGAACGTCGACGCCGACCACGTGTTCATCGGCGGCACGTAACCGGCGCTCTCCCCGGGCAGGCCGATGCCGGTCTTGTGGCCCAAGCCCATCTTCATCAGCATGTCGTAGTAGTTCTTCGGGCCCACCCGGGACGCCAGCACGTCCGTGCCGATGTTCGACGACTTCGCGATGATGCCGGTCACGGTCATCTTCCACACGCCGTGCGACCAGTCGTCCCGGATGACGTGGTCACCGTCCTGGAACAACGGCGGCACGTCGACCACGGTGGTCGGTGTGACGAGGCCCTCGTCGATCGCCGCGGACATCGTGACGATCTTGTTCACCGAACCCGGCTCGTACGGCGTGGAGATCGCCGGGTCGCCGTAGTTCGTCGCGGTGATCGTGCTCGGGTCGTTCGGGTTGAACGTGGCGTCGTTGGCCAGCGCGTAGACCTCGCCGGTGTGCGCGTCCAGCACCACGGCACTGCCCCGTTTCGCGCCGGTCCTCGCGACCGCGTCGGCCAACATCTGCTGGACCTCGTACTGCACGTCGGCGTCGATGGTCAGCTGCACGTCCTCGCCGGGCACCGCGGCCTGCAACACCCGCTGCGAGTTCGGGATGACCACGGAATCGTTGCCCTGCTCGGTGTTCGTGACCTCCCGGCCCGGCTTGCCGGCCAGTTGGTCGTTCATCGAGTGTTCCAGGCCCAGCACGCCGTTCAGGTTGGGCATCGGCAGGCTGGGGTCCCAGTTGGCCATGCCGATGATGTTCGCCCCGACCGAGCCGTCCGGGTACTCACGCTCGGTGCGGGCCTCGGTGCCGATGTCCGGGAAGTCACTGGTGATCTGCGCGGCCACCGACGGCGTCACGTCCTTGTCCAGGTACGCGAACGTCGCATTGGACCGCAGTTGGGTGAGCACCTGCTGCTCGTCCAGCGACGAGCCGATCAGCCTGCGCATCTCGGCGGCGATCGCCTGCGCGTGCTGGTCGTACGTGATGCCCTTGTGCGTCGCGGCGACCTTCGGGTCGTCCCACTGCTGCCGCATCGCGCGCGGCCGGGCCGTGAGCGCCTTGACGTCCAGGTCGAACGCGAGTTCGGTGCCGTCGCGGTCGGTGATGACGCCACGCTGTGCCGCGATGGTCAACTGGTGCACCGACTCGCGTTCCGCCTTGGACGCCAGCTCGGCCCGCTGGAACCCTTGCACGTCCACCAGTTTCAGACCGGCCAGCACCAGTGCGGCGATCATCACCAGCCGACCGACCACCAGCCGGGTCTTCGCGTTCCCGCCCACCACGGGCCGGCGTCTGCGCGGCTTGGGCTGCTTGGGCGGTGCCGGCTGCCGGGGCGGCGGTGCCGCCGACCGCATGGCAGTCGTGCGGGCGCCCGACGACGCCGGACGCCCGGAGGACGACGATGGCGTGCGGCCCGCCGAAGACGGCCTGCGCACCGGGCCGCCACCAGTTGGCCGCGCCATGGGTCAGCCTCCGGTGGGGGGTGTCGCCGTCGTCGACGCGGGCGGCGTCGAGGAACCGGAGGACGTGGTGCCGGCCGGCGGCGAGGTGGACGTGACCGGTGGCGGTGGTGGCACGGCCTTGCTCGGCGTGCCGATCACCGTCACCTTGCCGTCCTTGCCGACCACCAGGTGCGTCACATCCGGCGCCGGCACCATGCCCAGCTGCCGCGCGTGCTGCTCCAGCGACTGCGGCGAATCCTGCTGCGCCACCTGCTGCTGCAACTGCCCGACCCGCGAGGACAGCTTGTTCGTCGCGTTCTTCGCCTGCTCCAGCTTGTAGGCGTCGGCCGTGGCCTGGGTGGAGAACCACAGCGTGGCGACGACACCGCCGATCAGCAGCACCATCACCAGGACCACGAACGACACGCGCCCGGCCGACCCGGGCCTGCGCTCGACCTTCCCGGCCGCGTGGTCGGCGGCGGGCCGCTGGCCGCGGTGGGCACGGCGGGCATAGGCCCGCTCGGCAGCCGTGGAACGGGAGCGGTCCGGCTGGACGGCCGGCTTGCCCGTCTCCCTGGTGGGCGCCGGACCGCGGGTGCGACCCGTCTGTGAGGCCACCCGTGGTGGTGCTGTCATGCCGCCTCCTCCCCGAGCCGCTCACCAGCCCGCAGCCGCACCGACGCGGCCCTCGGGTTGATCTCGATCTCGGCCGCGTCCGCCTGCTCGGCACCCCTGGTCAGCAGGCGCAGCCGCGGCCCGTGGCCGGGCAGCTCCACCGGCAGCCCGGCGGGCGTGCTGGACCGCGCCCAGTCGGCGAAGACCCGCTTGACGATGCGGTCCTCCAGCGACTGGTAGCTCTCCACGACGATCCGGCCGCCGATCGCGAGCGACTCCAGCGCCGACGGGATCGCCCTGCCCAGCACGTCCAGTTCGCCGTTGACCTCGATGCGCAGTGCCTGGAACGTTCGCTTGGCCGGGTGCCCGCCGGTACGGCGGGTCGCCGCCGGGACCGTGTCGTACAGCAGCTCGACGAGCCGGGCACTGGTGGTGAACGGTTCCCGGTCCCGCGCGGCCACGACGGCGCCGGCGATCCGGCCGGCGAACCGCTCCTCGCCGTACTCGCGCAGGATCCGGGCCAGCTCGGCGGCCGGGTACGTGTTCAGCACGTCGGCGGCTGTCTTGCCGGTGCCCGGATTCATCCGCATGTCCAACGGCGCGTCCTTGGCGTACGCGAACCCGCGTTCCGCCTGGTCCAGCTGCATCGACGAGACACCCAGGTCGAACAGGATGCCGTTGACCTCGGGCAGGCCCAGGTCGGCCAGCACGGCGGGCAGTTCGTCGTACACGGCGTGCACCAGGTGCACGCGGTCGCCGTGCCGGGCCAGCCGGTCA
>DASZXM010000194.1:0-1771 GCA_035546415.1 Pseudonocardiaceae bacterium | reverse complement strand
CCACCGCTGCCGGCGGTGCCGTACACCTGGAACTCCCACAGCGAATAGCCGTACCCGGTGGCCCGGGCGGTGCCGTACATCCGCACGTACCGACCGGTACCGGACACGGTCAACGTCTGTGTTCCGCCCGTGCCGGTCGTGGTCGAGTAGACCGTCGACCAGTTCGTGTCGTCGGTGGACACCTGGATCTGGAAGCCGGTCGCGTACGCGGCCTCCCACCGCAGCACCACCTGGCTGATCGAGTCGGTCGCACCGAGGTCGACCGCCAGCCACTGCGGGTCGCTGAACTGGCTGGACCAACGGGTACCGGTGTCGCCGTCCACGGCGGCACCGGCCGGGAACGCGGCGCTCTCCTCGGACGACGCGGTGGCCGTCCGGCCCTGGGACAGCAGGGTGGTGTCCGCGCCGGCCGGCGTGACGCCGGTCAACAGCGACGCGACGACACCGACGGCGGCGGCCACGGCGAGCCACCGGGATCTCGGTTTTCGGGCACGGGACAACCTCGTCCAGTGGCTGGCCATGACTCTCCCTCACGGTGTGACGAGTACGTGAGAGCGCTCTCCGGACCGAGGTTCACCCTCGCCGCGAAGCCTGTCAAGAACGTCGCCCGGTTCCGGAACCACCGGTTTGTTCCGGAACCGGCGCGATCAGGGCTTATCGCCCGGTTGCCGACCGGATAACCCTTTTCATCGAACCGAAATGTGTGATGGCGGTGTGACCTGCATCGAAACGCCCCCACCATCCGATTGCGACCGCGATGATGTCCGTCGACACAGAGGGGGTTCCATGGCACGTACACGACGGCAGGGCAACGTATTCGTCCGGTTGGGCGTCTTCCTGCTGATCATCGGCTTCGGCTCGGTGATCCTGCACTCCGCCACCGACTATCAGTTCACGCTGCTCATGTGGGCCGACGGCATGCAGCCCTACATCGGCATCGTGGTGGGCCTGATCGGCGTCGGCCTGCTGTGCTCGCCGTTCATCGTCCGCGCCCGGCAGCAGCGGGCCGGCGGCGGCGAGCCGGTGTCGCCGATGGCCGCGTTCGGCCAGCCACAGGGCTTCACGGCGCAGCCGGCCGACGGCGGGCCCGGCCAGTCGACCGGGTTCCCGCCGCCGCAGCAGTTCGGCCGGCCGGGCGGCTTCGCGCCGCCGGGGTTCCAGCAGCCGGGCGGTTTTCCGCAGCAGAGCGGATTCCCGCAGGGCGGAATCCAGCAGCAGAGCGGATTCCCGCAGCCTGGCTTCCAGCCGCGGCCGGGCGCCCAGGCGGCTGTCCAGCAGCCCGCTGCCCTGGAACAGCAGCCGACGCAGCGGCTGGGGCAGCAGCCGCCGACGTTCGGCCAGCCGCCCTACGGCCAGCAGTAGGTCACCAGTAGAGTCTGCTCGGGTTGTCGACGAGCAGGCGCTGCCTGGCCTCCTCGGTGGTCGCGATCTTCGGCAGCAGGTCGACGAGGACGCCGTCGTCGGGCATGTGGCTGCGCAGGTTGGGATGCGGCCAGTCGGTGCCCCACAGCACCCGGTCCCCGAACTCGTCCACGAGCGTCCTGGCGAACGGCACGACATCGGCGTAGTCGGGCGGCCCGGACACGGTGAGCCGGTCCGGGCACGTCACCTTCACCCAGAAGTTCGGGTGGTCCCGCAGCAACGTCCGGAACCGCTCGAACTCCGGGCCGTCCACCGGCTTGGTCACGTCCGGCCGACCCATGTGGTCGACGACCACCGTGGTCGGCAGCGACGTGATGAAGTCCCACCGCTCGGCCAGGTCGGCCGCTTC
>DASZXM010000193.1:0-4531 GCA_035546415.1 Pseudonocardiaceae bacterium | reverse complement strand
GGCGGACCCGTCCCCGCCCCAGGTCCGCCGAGCGGTGCAGCCCCAACCGATCGACCAGGTCGAACGATCCCGCCACAGCTCCAACGAACGCCCCGCGGAAACCACCGGCGGCCACCGCCGAATCGACGAACCCACGGGCCGCACGGCAAGCGGCCGCCGAGCGAAGCTCGACGAACCAGCCCGCTGGCGCGACGACGACCCAGAAACCACCGGCGCTCACACAGCAGGCCGCTCAGTGACAGAAATCCTGGCCGCCCACGCCAACCAAGAAGACACCCCCCGCCGCCACCGCCGCCGAGGCGACTGACCGCACCAAGCAACAACCACCCCAACCGCCACGCGCACCTCTCCCAGGCGACCAGGCGGCCCGCCCGGGCGATGCCGCACGACCGCTTCCACGCCGCCCCCAGCCACGCTTCCCCGCGCCCGCGCGCCCGCCGGCGTATCCGCGCGACCGGCGCACCCCGCCGGCCGTGCGTAACCCGGACCCGACCACTCCCCTCGAACCACACCCCGCCCAACTCGGCCGCCCGTCACCGCCCAGCCGAACGCCTCGCGCGCGTTCCGTTCCACCCTCGCGCCCGCCCCGACGGCCGCTCGTCCGCCGCCCGCCTCGACCGCCGCGCAGTCCGACGCCCCGACCGCCGCCCGGTCCGAGCCTCGGCCGCCGCTCGATCCGACGCCGCGTCGCTCGCCCAATTCGGCCGCCAGCCACACCGCCTATCTGGCGAACCCCAAAACAGGCCATTTCGTTGCAATATTCACTCACACGGGTGGGGTGATCCACATCTCACCCGACCTGCGACGACCCGCGTCGAAGTTGATCATACATGGCCCGCCACCCGGCACGGGTGAAGCTCATCACCCGCCCGGAGCATTGCTCATTCGCTGCGGATACGCTCGCTTCGTCGTCTGGTACCCGTGTGCGGAGGCGGGACTGGAACGAGTGAGGAGATGCTCTCGATGAGCGCACTGGGGCGCGTTGGCGCGCGGGGGGTCACGTGACCAGGCCGGCGCGGCTGGCTGTCGGTGTGGTGTCCGCCGGTCGCGTGGGGGCCGTGCTCGGGGCCGCGCTCGCCGCGGCTGGGCACACCGTTGTCGCGGCCAGTGGTGTGTCGCGGGAGTCCGTTCGGCGGGCCGGTGAACTGTTGCCGGACGTTCCGTTGTTGCCGCCGGACAAGGTCGCCGAGCGAGCTGATCTCGTGTTGCTCGCCATTCCCGACGACGTGCTCGCCGGGACCGTTCGCGGATTGGCCGCCGTCAACGCGTTGCGGCCGGGGCAGATCGTGGTGCACACGTCCGGCGCGCACGGTGTCGACATTCTCCAGCCGGCCGCCGACGCCGGTGCGCTGCCGCTCGCGCTGCACCCCGCCATGACGTTCACCGGTCGGCCCGAGGACCTCCAGCGCATTCCGGCGTGCAGCTTCGCCGTCACCGCCGACCCGGGTGACGAGGTCGCGTGGAGTGTCGGTGAGGCGCTGGTCGTCGAGATGGGTGCCGAGCCGGTGCGGGTGCCGCAGGCGGCCCGGCCGCTGTACCACGCCGCCCTCGCGCACGGCGCCAACCATCTCGTCACGCTGGTCACCGAGTGCGCCGACCTGTTGCGCACCGCCGGCATCGAGCACGCCGAGCGGTTGCTCGGGCCGTTGCTGTCCGCCGCGCTGGACAACGCGCTGCGGCACGGCGACCGGGCGTTGACCGGTCCGGTGGCCCGCGGTGACGTCGGTACCCTGCGCGTACATCTGCGGGTGCTGGCCGAGGCCGAACCCGAAGCCCTACCCGGATACCGTGCGCTCGCGCTGCGTACCGCGCAACGCGCCGAGGCCGCCGGTCTGCTGTCGCCCGCCGCGAGAGCCGAGGTGGCCGCCGTGATCGAGGAGGAAGCGCCGTCGTGACGGTGAAGTACCGGCAGGGTGAGCTGTCCGTGCACGAGCGGCCCGCCGACCTCGCGCAGGTGACCCGCGCGCTGCGGGCCAGCGGGCGCCGCGTCGCACTCGTGCCGACGATGGGCGCGTTGCACGACGGGCACCGCGAGCTGATCAGCAGGGCCAGGCGCATTCCGGGTGTCGTGGTGTGCGTGTCGGTGTTCGTGAACCCGTTGCAGTTCGGGCCGAACGAGGACCTGTCCCGCTACCCCCGGCCGTTCGAGTCCGATGTGGACATCTGCCGGCAGGAGGGCGTCGAACTCGTCTTCCACCCCGGTGTCGAGGACATCTATCCCGACGGTGGCGCGCGGGTCACCGTCCACCCGGGGCCGCTGGGCGGTGAACTGGAGGGCGCGTCCCGGCCCGGGCACTTCGAGGGCGTGCTCACCGTCGTGGCGAAGCTGCTCAACATCGTCCGGCCCGACTACGCGTTCTTCGGTGAGAAGGACTACCAGCAGCTCGTGCTGGTGCGTCGCATGGTCACCGACCTCAACATGGAGGCCCGCATCGTCGGTGTGCCGACCGTGCGCGAGGACGGCGGCCTGGCGCTGTCGTCCCGCAACGTGTACCTGGACGCCGACCAGCGCGCGTCCGCGCTGGCGTTGTCCGCCGCGCTCGCCGCCGGCGTGCACGCCGGCATCGACGGCCCGTCCGCGGTGCTCGACGCGGCGAACGCCGTGCTGGCCGCCGAACCCGGCGTCGACCTGGACTATCTGGAACTGCGTGCCGACGACCTCGGCCCCACCCCGGCGACGGGCCCCGCCCGGCTGCTGGTGGCGGCGCGGGTCGGCACGACGCGCCTCATCGACAACGCGCCGGTCCTGTTGGCCGGCGGGTGACAGGAGAACCCCATGTTGCGCACCATGCTCAAGTCGAAGATCCACCGGGCCACGGTCACCCAGGCCGACCTGAACTACGTCGGTTCGGTGACCGTCGACGAGGACCTGATGGACGCGGCCGACCTGCTGCCCGGTGAGCAGGTCGCGATCGTCGACGTGACCAACGGCGCCCGCCTGGAGACGTACGTCATCGCCGGTGAGCGGGGCAGCGGCGTGCTCGGTATCAACGGTGCCGCGGCCCACCTGGTGCACCCCGGCGACCTGGTGATCCTGATCGCCTACGGTCTGATGGACAAAGCCGAGGCCACCGCCTACCGGCCCCGGATCGTGTTCGTGGACGCCGACAACAAAGTCCTGAAGACGGGTACCGACGCCGCCCACGCGCCCGCCGGATCGGGTCTGACGAGCGGCGGGTTCCCGCGTGGCATCGGGGACGGGATGGTCGAGATCGACATGCCGGTCGCCGAGACGGACGCGGCGACCGCGCTGGACGCGATGTTGCGCGCCGAGAGCTGAGGCGGACGTGCTGCTGTGCGTCGACGTCGGCAACACCAACATCGTTCTCGGCCTCTACGACGGCCGGGGTGAGGACGCGAAGCTGGTCCGCGACTGGCGGATGCGCACCGACGCCCGGATGACCGCTGACGAGCTGGCCCTCACCATGCGCGGCCTGCTCGGTTCGCACGCCGACGAGGTGACGGGCGTGTCGGCGCTGTCCACGGTTCCCGGGGTGCTCCGGGAACTGCGGGTGATGGTCGGCCGCTACTACTCGCACGTGCCGAAGATCATCGTGGAGCCCGGGGTGAAGACCGGTGTGCCGCTGTTGATCGACAACCCGCGCGAGGTCGGCGGCGATCGGGTGATCAACACGCTCGCCGCGCACCACTTGCACAGCACGGCCTGCATCGTGGTCGACTTCGGCACGTCCACGAACATCGACGTGATCTCGGCCAAGGGTGAGTTCCTCGGCGGTGTGTTCGCGCCGGGCATCGAGATCTCCATCGACGCGCTCGCCGCCCGCGCCGCGCAGTTGCGGAAGGTGGAGGTGGTCCGGCCACGGTCGGTGATCGGCAAGAACACGGTGGAATGCCTTCAGTCGGGCATCCTCTACGGCTTCGCCGGCCAGGTGGACGGGCTGGTCCGCCGGATCAGCCACGAGCTGAACGCGTCCCAGCCCGGCCCGATCACGGTGATCGCCACCGGCGGCCTGGCACCGCTGGTCGTCGAGGAGTCCGAAACCATCGAGCACCACGTCCCCGACCTCACGCTGCTGGGTCTGCGCCTGGTCTACGAGCGCAACGTCCACTGAGGCGTCACCCGGCCGCGCGGGTTCACGGCGGCGTGACCTTCATGGCGATTGTGGTCATCGGGACGACGAACTCGCCGTGCGACGTGAGCGGGTTGCCGGCCAGGTAGTCGCGCAGTTCCGCGAGCACCGCGTCGCGCTGCTTCTCGGGGGCCACCAGCATGCTCGACTGTGTCCCCGCGACCTTCGCCAGCGTGTCGATCGTGTAGACACCGTGATGCGGCAGCCTGACCCGCTCCAGTGTGCCGAACCGGGCGAGTTGCTCGGGCAGTTCGTGGTCGTCGCTGACGTCGCTGGCCCGCCGGAACGAGTCGACGATCGCGAGGAAACCCGCCACCCATTCCACGCTGTCGTCGTACGAGTTCCACGCGGCCACGAGCGAGCCGCCCGGCCGCAACACCCGCCGGATCTCGGGCAGGGCGCGGTCCAGGTCGAACCAGTGCAGCGCCTGGCCGGCGAAC
>DASZXM010000192.1:0-3005 GCA_035546415.1 Pseudonocardiaceae bacterium | reverse complement strand
TGCTTGGGCGCCGCCTCGACGAAGCCCAGATCGGCGACGTCGTCGGCGAGCCGCTGCAGCAGGCGGAACCCCAGCTCGGGCCGGGACTGCTCACGGCCACGGAACATGATGGTCACCTTGACCTTGTTTCCGTGTGAGAGGAACCGGGCCACGTGGCCCTTCTTCGTCTCGTAGTCGTGCGAGTCGATCTTCGGCCGGAGCTTCTGCTCCTTGATCACGGTGAACTGCTGGTTGCGGCGCGACTCACGTGCCTTCTGGGCGCTCTCGTACTTGTACTTCCCGTAGTCCATGAGCTTGGCCACGGGGGGACGCGCCTGCGGGGCGACCTCAACAAGATCGAGATCCGATTCCTGGGCCAGGCGCAGAGCGTCCTCGATGCGGACGATGCCAACCTGTTCACCCGCCGGTCCGACCAGTCGGACCTCGGGAACGCGGATGCGCTCGTTGATACGCGGCTCGGTGATGCGCGGCTCGGGGCTGATGGGGCCTCCTCGGTTCGAGGTACTAGTCGTTCACGACCTCGCGGGGACCCGTACACGGCCAAAAGCCCCGTCGCCTGCAGGCGAGACGGGGCCGCTGCCGAACCGATCGTCCGACGCGCGGTCGCGCCGGAACTCCTGAAGACGACGAATCGCCTTCGGGGACCGGACCCGGCCGTCGTGGTGACGACTCGGGTGGGAGCGGGACTCCACTTGCCGCCCCCGTGCACACGGGGGCCGGTCGCACATGACAGGCTACCAGAGTGTCCGACGACCCTGCGGTAACGCCCACGTCACAGGTCCGCGAGCTGTCCGACGTCCCCAGCGTCGAGGTGATCAGCAGGGCGGCGGTCCTGCTGATGTCGGCGGCCGCCGAACGCCTCGGTCTGGCCGACGACGACCCGGAGGCCAGCGAGCACCGCGACTTCGACGAGGCCCGGCGGCTCATCACGGCGCTGGCCGGTCTGGTGACGGCGTCGGTGGAGTACCTGGGACCGCACGCGGGCCCGCTGCGGGACGGCCTGCAGGCGTTGCAGCGGGCGTTCCGGGAGGGCTCGGCGGTCCCGGACGAACCGGGCAAGGGGCCGGGCGAGAAGTACACCGGCCCCGTCTACTGACCGGTCACGCCGTCATCGACTCCGCCACCGGCATGTCCAGGTCGGCCAGGCGTTGCATCAGCGTGCCGGCCAGCCGGAGAACCTCCCGCTCGGTCGCCGTCAGGTGCTCGGCCATCGCGCGCGCCAACCACACGTCCCTCGCGCGCACGTTGTGGGCGAGTGCCGCCGCGCCCGCGTCCGTGATCTCCAGGACGGCCTGCCGGCGGTCCAGCCTGCCGGGGGTGCGGACCACGTAGCCGTCGGTCTCCAGCGCGGACAGCGTGCGGGTCAGCGACTGCGGTTGGACCCGGTCCAGGCCGGCCAGTTCGCCCGCGGTGAGCGGGCCCTTGCGTGCCAGGTGGCCCAGGACGCTCAGTTTCGTCAGCGCGATGCCGTCGTCCGGCCGTTCGGCGCGCAGCCGTCGGTCCAGGCCGTTCGCGCCGCGGCGGATCAGCGCGGCCACCTCAACCAGCGTCTCGTCCACCCTCGCACGCTAGCTCAGCCGACGACCGCCAGTGCGTCGATCTCCACCAGCAGGCCGGCCGGCAGGCCGACGTACACCGTGGTCCTGGCCGGGTAGGGCGTGCTCACCCGGGACGCCATGAACTCGCCGTACACCGTGTTCAGCTCGTCGAAGTGCGCCGTGTCGGTCAGGTACACCCGCACCATCGCGACGTCGTCGAACGACGCCCCGCCCGCCTCCAGCACCGCGGCGACGTTCGCCAGCGTCTGCCGGGCCTGCTCGCCGACGGACGTGCCGGCCAGCTGGCCGGTGGCCGGGTCCATCCCGACCTGACCGGCCACCTGCACGACGTTCCCGATCCGCACACCCTGGGAGAACGCCGCCACCGGCGTCGGCGCGGACTCGGTCCTGATCTCCGTCTTGCCCATCAGTCGTCCCTCCTGTTCGACGGCACCCAGCCGCACTCCAGCGACGCCGCGTCCGCGGCCGCCAGCAGCCGGGGTACCAAACCCAGCAATCCGTCCAGGTCCAGCAGCATCGTCGGCACCGAAACCGACACGGCCGCGACCACCGTGCCGCCGGTACCGCGGACGGGCGCGGCGACGCAGTGGATGAAGTCCTCGTGCTCGGCGTTGTCCAGCGCGTACCCCAGCGACAGCACGTTCTCCAGTTCGGCCAGGTACGCGGCCGGCGTGGTGATCGTGTTCGCCGTCAGCTTCGGATAGTCCATCGACTCGGCCACGGCCGTCCGCTCGTCCACCGGCAGTGCGGCGAGCAGCACCTTCGCCACGGCCGTGCAGTGCAGCGGCGCGCGCCGCCCGACCCGGGAGTACATCCGCACCGAGTGCCGGCCGTCGTACTTGTCGATGTAGACGACCTCGCCACCCTCGTAGCTGGCCAGGTGCACGGTGTGCCCGGTGTCCCCGTTCAGCCCGCGCAGCGCGGGCGCGACCGACTCGCGCACGTCGCGGTCCTCCAGCGCCCGGTTGGCCAGGTCGAACAGCGTGGCCCCGAGCCGGTAGTGGCGCGCGTCGGCGCGCAGCACGAACCGGCGGGCCTCCAGGGTGCGCAGCAGCCGCAGCACCGTGGACTTGTGCACGTCCACCGAATCGGCCAGCTCGTCCAGCGTCTTCGGGCCGCTCGCCAGCTCGGTCAGCAGGGTGAGCGCGCGGTCCAGGCTCTGGCTCACGGACCCCACCCCCGGCGGCGTTGACGGCGAATTCGCCGAAATGCTACACATGCCCGCAGCGAAATACGCAATGTGCGTTGCATCATACGCAACGGAGGTGGCGGTTGGTGGACATCGACCTCGACGCGGTCGCCGCGCTCCGGGACGAACGCGTCGACTGGCGGTTCAAGGGTCTACCGGCCGCCGTCTTCGGCCGCACGGTCGGCGAGGTCGCCGACGCCCGCCTCGACCTGTTCGCCGACGGCTTCGTCGGCCCGCACCTGGTCCTGGACGACGAC
>DASZXM010000191.1:0-4757 GCA_035546415.1 Pseudonocardiaceae bacterium | reverse complement strand
CCGTTCGTGATGACGCAGGGCGGCCCGCTGGACGCCACCCCGTCGGCAACCTATGTCACCCACATCGACTGGATGCGGGTGTCGAACTCTGCCGCCTGACCGACCGAGCGGCCGGACCGGCACGACCGCGTCGTCGTGCCGGTCCGGTGTGCGCGGTGCGACAGGACTGCGACACGGACTGGACCGCACCCCGACACGGCCCCGGCACAGTCGCCGGCATGAGTGGAGTTCAGGCAGCGCCCGTCGGTCGGCCGACCCACGGGCGCGCGCCGCATCTGCCCGCGTTGGACGGCCTGCGGGGCGTCGCGATCGCCGGTGTCCTCCTGTTCCACACCGGTCACCTGCCCGGTGGTTTCCTCGGTGTCGACCTGTTCTTCGCCCTCTCCGGCTACCTGATCACCGACCAGCTGCTGCGTGAGACCACCACCACGGGTGTGGTGTCGCTGGTCGCGTTCTGGGGCAGGCGGATCCGCCGGTTGCTCCCCGCGCTGGCGGTGCTGCTCGTCGCCGTCACGCTGCTGGTGCGAGCCGTCGGATCGGCGGACCTGGTGCGCACGACGCTGTCGGACGGCCCGTGGGTGCAGCTGGACCTGGTCAACTGGCACCTGCTCGCGGAGTCGGCCGGCTACTGGGACCGGTTCGGGTCGGCCAGGGTCTTCGAGCACCTGTGGAGCATCGCGGTCGAGGAGCAGTTCTACCTGGTGTGGCCGGTGGTCCTGTGGGCCGTCGCGCGGTGGGGCAGGCGCACCGAGGGCGCGGTCGCACTCGTCGCCGTGCTGGGCTCGGTCGCCTCGCTGGTCCTGATGGTCGTGCTCGTCGACCCGGCGGACCCGACCCGGGTGTACACCGGCACCGACACCCGCGCGTTCGCGCTGCTGCTGGGCGCGGTGGCCGCCACCGGCCCGGCGCGGGCCGCGCTCGCGCGGATCACCGACCGGTGGGCGGATGCGGCACTCGTCCTGCTGGTCGCCGGGATCGGCGCCGCGTGGCTGTTCGTGGACGGCACCAACTCGCCGTGGCTCTACACCGGTGGACTGTTCGCCCACTCGCTGGCCGCCGCGCTGCTGGTCGGGCTGTGTGTGCGGGCTCCGGGGGCGAAGGTCGCCCGACTCCTTGCCGGCCGGCCGTTGCGCCGGCTCGGGCTGATCTCCTACAGCCTGTACCTGTGGCACTGGCCGGTCCTGGTCCTCGTCTCCACCCGCTGGCCCGGCCCGGGCGACTGGACCCGGACCCTCGTGGTGTGCGCGGTGTCGATCGGCCTGGCGACGCTGTCGAAGTGCCTCGTCGAGGACCCGATCCGGTTCCGTGCCCGCTGGGCAAGGGGACGCCGTGGCGCCATCGCGTTCGCGGCACTCATGGCGGGCCTGGCCGTGCTGTGGCTGGTAGTGCCGGCGCCCGCACCGGTCACCATCGACATCACCCGGCTGGGCTGATCACCCGATGAGCGGGCACGTGCGCGGCCGGTCCGACCCCGGTGCGGCCAGGGTGAACGTCACCCGCACCCGGGCGCTCGGCGGACCACCGCCGCGCACGTACACGTCCAGCGCCGTGCACACGATCTGGTCGATGCCCAACGGCGTCACCTCCCTGCTGGACAACGGCACGACCAGTTGCACGAGGCCGGGGGAGGTCGTCACGGTGACGCGCGTGACGTCCTCGGGTCTGATCTCGGTGTGCAGGTCCGAGTCGTCGCCGGGTCCGGACAGCAGCAACGCCTCCGCGTCGGCGATCGAGCCGAGACGACCCGTCGGCCGCGGCTGCGGGCGCAGCCGGTGGTGGGCGTCGACGAAGTACAGCGTCACCCCGGGTGCCACACCGGTCGGCGCCCGTCCCGCGTCGACCACCCCGGACGGGGTGACACCACAGCCCGCGAGCAGCGTTCCCGCCAGGACCAGGGCGACAGCACGCCAGGCCCGCTTCACGGCTCCTCCCGGTGGCGGGGCAGGCGCAGCGTGAAACGCGCGCCACCGCCGGTGTCGGCCGCGGCGATGTCGCCGCCGTGCAGGCGGGCGTTCTGCAGGGCGATGGCCAGGCCCAGCCCGCTGCCCGGGGTGCGGGTTCGGGCGGCGTCGGCCTTGTAGAAGCGGTCGAAGACGTGCGGCACCACGTGCTCGGGCAGGCCCGGTCCGTGATCGGTGACCTCGATCCACACCTGCTCGGAGTCGGCGCGGACATGGACATGCACCGGCGGTTCCCCGTGCCGCAGCGCGTTGCCGACCAGGTTGGCCACGATCACGTCCAGCCGCCGCCGGTCCACCCGCAGCCGGATTCCGGGCCACGGCACCAGTTCGACCCGTTCCGACCAGCCCCGGGCGCGCAGGCAGGCGCGCACGGCGTCGACCACGTCCACCTCCTCCACGCGCAGGTGAGCGGTGCCCGCGTCGAAGCGCGACACCTCCATCAGGTCGGTGACGAGCCGGACCAGCCGGTCGGTCTCGGTGATCGCCAGCTGCGCGGACTCCCGCGCGTCGGGCTCCATGCCGTCGGTCGTCCCGGCCAGCACGTCGACCACGGCCGTCAGCGTGCTCAGCGGTGTGCGCAGTTCGTGTGCGACATCGGCGGCGAACCGCCGGGCATCGGCCTGCATCCGGCGCATCGCCGCCATCGACGTCTGCACCGACTCGGCCATGTCGTTCACGGTGGCGGTCAGCTCGGCCAGTTCGTCGGCGCCCTGGGGCGGCGTCCGCGCGGCCAGGTCGCCCGCTGCCAGCCGCCGGGCGGTGTCGCGGAGCTCGCGCACCGGGCGCAGCACACTGCCGGCGGCGACCAGCGCCAGCAGGGCCGCCAACGGCAGCGCGAGCGCGGCGGTGATACCCGCCGACCGGGTCAGGGCGTCGATCTGCCGCTGGACGCCGGTCAGGTCGCGCACGCAGTACACCTCGATGCCCGACGGGGTGCGGCTGCCGTTGGCCGCGGTTTCCATGACCGGCGTGCCGACCAGCAACCACGGCCTGCCATCGGCGGTGATCCGCTGCGCGACGAACCGCCCGCGGGCCCGCACGGCGTCGCGCAGCGCCGCGGTGACCAGGCCGATGTCGGCGCCGTCGGCGGACCGCAGGTTCCCATAGGTGACCAGCGTGTCCGCGCCGACGGCGACCCGCAGCTGGTCCAGCGCGTCCTGACCGGGCGGGTAGGCCAGCTGCGCCGTGACGGCGGCGATCTGCGTCGTCGTCGTGTCGATGATCCGCTGCTGGGCGTCGGCGACCAGCGCCGTGCTCGCCGACTCGGCACTGGCCCAGGCCGCTGCGGCCGCGCCGACGACGGTGACCAGCACGAACGCCACGACCAGCCGGGTCCGCAGCCCGCGCGGCCACAGCCGCACGGTCACACCGGCCCGAACCGGTAGCCGAAGCCGCGCACGGTCTGCACGTACTCCGGTGCGGCCGGGTCGCTCTCGATCTTCGCGCGCAGCCGTTGCACGCAGTTGTCGACGAGCCGGGAATCACCGAGGTAGTCGTGTTCCCACACCTCCTCCAGCAGCTGCTGCCGGCTGAACACCCGCCCGGGAGCGCGGGACAGGACCAACAGCAGCCGCAGTTCGGTCGGTGAGAGCGCCACGGGCTCGCCGCGCAGCGACACGGTCAGCGCGGTGGTGTCCACGCTCAGGTCGCGGTGTGTGCGTACGCCATCGGCCGTGCCAGCGCGGCGCAGCACGGCACGGATGCGCGCGTCCAGCACGGTGGGCTGTGCCGGTTTGACCACATAGTCGTCCGCGCCGGCCGCCAGACCGCCGACCACGTCGAAGTCGTCGCCGCGCGCCGTCAGCATGATCACCGGTGTCCCACCGGCCGACCGGATGCGCCGGCACACCTCGACGCCGTCGATGCCCGGCAGCATCAGGTCCAGCACGACCAGGTCCGGCAGGTTGGTGCGCAGCTGGTGCAGGCCGTCCTCGCCGGTCTCCGCGGTGCGGACGTCATGGCCGTGCCTGCCCAGCGCGAGCTGTAGCCCGCGCCGCACGAGCGGATCGTCCTCGATGAGCAGAATGGCGGCCACCCGTGCAGTATGGACACCCGTTCACCGGGGACGGCGACCGCGACACCCACTGCGACAAGCCTGCGACACGGCGGCGGCACCGCCGGGACGTCGGATCGGCATCGTCGGGTTCATGACCAAGCCATCGCATGGGGCCCTCGGACTGGCCGGGCTGCTCCTGCCGACCGTGCTCCTGTCCACCGCCGCCTGCTCCAGCGAACCGGCCGCGTCCGGCATGCCCGCCGGCCCGGGGCTGTCCACCGTGCTGTTCCTGGGCGACTCGGTGGCCGTGGGGGAATCACTCCCGATGGCCGCCGCGTTCGACGCCAGTCACGTCCGGTTCCGGTCGCTCGCGGCCGACGGCGGCGGCAACGTCGTCGGACCGTTCGCCGACCAGCAGTGGCAGACCCTTCCCGGACGGATCACGGCCGCCCACCCGACGACGGTGGTCTACCAGATCACCACGTACGACTGGGGCAGCGAACAACAGCAGCGGGCCGCGTACCAGCGGTTGTCGTCGACGGTCACCGGCGCGGGCGCGACACTCGTGTTCGTCACGATGCCGCCGATCCGGCCCGACGACTTCTACCGGCCGCACATGGCCGACCTGAACCGGACCACGGCCGTGGCGCGGACCGTCGCGGCGGACTCGTCGGGCAAGGCCGTCGTGTTGGACGCGGACGCCGTCTGGGGCACCGCCTACCAGCGGATCAGGGACGGTGAGCCGGACCGCAGCACCGACGGCATCCACACGTGTCCGCAGGGCGCGGCCCGCTTCACCA